>JBAVUV010000725.1:0-1564 GCA_049696955.1 Candidatus Sulfotelmatobacter sp.
TGCGCAAATGCCGCCGAGACCAGGGTGTGCGCCGCCAGCTCAAGGTCCGCATCGGCTAACACTGCCGTTGCATTCTTTCCTCCCATCTCCGTCTGCACGCGCACGTTGCGGTGGCGGAGACTCTCCAGGATTCCCATTCCTACTTCATTGCTTCCCGTAAATGTGACTGCGCGCAGACGGGGGTCACCGAGAAGATGCCGCGAGACGTCGCGCCCTCTTCCCGTCACGACCGAAAGAGTTTCTGGCGGAAGGCCCGCGTCAAGAAGGGCGCGGGCAAGGTGCAGGCTCACCAGTGGCGTCTCCGTCGCGGGCTTCAACAGCACGGAGTTTCCCGCGAACAGCGCTGGTGCCAGTTTACGAGCCGGCGTGAGGAGCGGGTCATTCCACTGCGTGATCGCCAGCACGATCCCCACGGGCTCGAATCTGACCCCCGTGCTGGTTCCCGGCCGAGCGTCGTTCAGCGAGTACCCCGAAGCACTGCGTGACATCGACCCGTAGTACTCGAAGAAGTCTCCCGCCTTTCGCACCTCGACCGTCGCCTCCGCGGCGGTCTTGCCCATCTCGGCCACGAGGTCGCCAACAATCGATTCACTTCTCTCGCGCAGCAGCCGGGATGCAGTTATCAGAATCTCTCCGCGAGAGAGTGGGTCCGTAGAGCGCCACGCCCTCGCGCCACGCTCGGCCGCATCGTAAGCGCGATTGATCTCAGCCGCGGTGAGAGCCGGTACTCGCGCGACTACTCGTCGAAGGTCCGCGGGGTCCAACACCGCCAGCCACTCGTTGTCATCCGCCCGATCCCATCCTCCCGCGAATAACGTCGGCGTGTCGTTTGGGGCTGTACTCAATGACGCGTCCTCTCCGTCGTCACAATCCACGGCGTCGTGACGTCGCCTTTGTGCATGTAGCTCAGCAGTTCCCGAAGCGCAGTAGCTTCGAGAGAGACAGGGTTGTTGGGCCGTGGGTAGTCAGCAACAATTTCATCAACCATCTGATCGAGCTCCGACTCAGCGATTCCCACCGCCGCCAGCGATCGCGGCAGACCAATGCGATCAGTCAGTGAGTCCACCGCCTCGGCTCCAGCTTGAAGACTGGAGCGCGCACCGTCTGTGAGTGTCCGCGCAATATGACCAGCGAGGGCATCGTCGATGCCTTGGTTGTACGCCAGGCAGTACGGAAGAGCGAGGGCGCAACTCGTTCCATGCGAGACAGGCGCGTGGCGCGCAATGACGTAGGCCACACTGTGGCCCATCACCACTCCAGCGTTGAGGGCGAGTCCCGACAGGTGAGCAGCGTAGAGCAAGCGCCCGCGAGCCTTGACGTCTTCGCGCAGCACTGCGCCCTCGAGTTCCGACATCAGTATTTGCACGGCTTCCGTTGCCAGCGCCACGGTGAAGATGCTCCGATTTGTGGACAGCATCGATTCGACCCCGTGGGCAACAGCGTCCATTCCGGTCGTCGCCACAACCTCTGCCGGAAGTGCGGCCACCAGGCTTTCGTCCAGCACCGCCAACAAGGGTAGAAACTGAGCGCAACTCACTGCACGTTTTTTGTCGTCGACAGTAAC
>JBAVUV010000726.1:0-2368 GCA_049696955.1 Candidatus Sulfotelmatobacter sp.
CTTCAAAATTGTGAAGGCATCCAGCAAAGCTTGAGAGGGATGCTCATGCATACCATCGCCGGCATTAATCACGGGAATGTCGAGATGCTTCGCCATCAGGTGAGGTGCGCCCGCTGCCGGGTGTCGAATGACGATGGCGTCCGCGCCAACTGCTCGCAGGGTATAGCCGGTATCGATGATAGATTCGCCCTTCTCGATGCTCGAACCCGACGATTGCACCAGAGTCGTGATGGCGCCCAGCGACTTGGCGGCGATTTCAAATGAAGATCGTGTGCGCGTGGAAGCTTCGTAAAACAGCAGCACGATGCGTTTGTTGCGCAATAGAGGCCGCGCCTTCAGCGGATTCATCCCACGAGCCTGCTTGAGCAGGCTCAGGATTTCTTTATCCTCGAGATGCTCGATACCAAGCAGTGATCCGCGTGCCGGTTGGTTCATGATGTAAGAAGGCAAACGGTGCATCATACGCGGCCAATACAGGCCGCGGCAAGGGCGGCTTTGACCGAGGTCAGGGTTTATTTCGGCGCCCCAGCAATGCGCCCGTCATTGCTCCGGCGAGACTGCCGATGCCTATCGAAAGCACTGCAACGAGGGCCACGCCCGCCACCACTTTAACGGCCAGACCTTCAGGCGCTTTAAAAAACTCAAGAGCGGACTGCATCTGCGGATCCTTCGAAGCAGACGCCGCCTGCTGAAAAGCTTCGAGCATCTGCTGGCGAGCTTCGCCCCCAGCCTGTAACACGATCACCACCAGGAACGCGACGATGGCTGAAATCGCGGAGAACAGCACCCCGGCGATGGCACCCAGCTGGGCGCCTCCGCGGGCGCTCACTCTCCAGGTAGGGTTTCGCATGCGATAGAAAATTACGGCTAAGCAACCAGTACTCAAGATCGCAAGTAGCGGTACTGCGAGTCGGAGAGCAGTGATGAGAATTGCGATTAAGGCGGCCACCGCGCAAGCACGAAAGGCTCGCGGCCACACGATCTCAGTACTGAACCGGGAGACACTCGCAGCGCCAGGGACAAACGGCGAATCGGAAGCAAAAACTGGGAGATCCCGCGACGAGTTACCGCCCGTTGCTACAACCGCCGCTTCTGGCATGGGCACGCGAATCTGCGGCGCTCCGCACTGCCCGCAGAACGGTTTGCCGTCTTCGACACTGTGCCCGCACTTGTAGCAGGAATGGTCCATCGCAGATTGGAGCAGAACTAGTTTTGAAGGTATCGCACGACACTCAACGCGCGCAAGGAAGCAGCTCCTGATCCGCGCCGTGGAGGGATAAGATTTGTATCAGATGTCGCCTTGCTTGCCGCGCGTGTGCACGTAAACCAGTGCGAAACTCGATCCGCCGCCAGTCTTCGGTTCGATGGCGACAACATGCTGGTTACCTTCCGTCCCAACTTTCAGTTCAGTAACCGGACCGGCATTGTGGCCTTCACATTTGACCGGCTGGGAATGTTCGTCCTTAGAGTTGTCGTCGTTGAAATCCGCGTGGGTGCCTCCGTGTTCGCGAGTGTGGCACTCGATTACCTTGCCGTACTTTTTCAACTTGCCACGATAAAAATCCGTGACCTTACTCGGGGCGTCGTCGGAATCGTATTTCGCTATCACCAGTTTCACGCCAAAAGCTTCAGTAAAGAGGCTGAGATTAGCCGCGTTGCTGTTCTCTTCGTCATGCCGCAACCGCGCCCCAGGGTAGAGCGGCAGTCCGGCTTTTCCCGCGTCCGCGTCATTGCCCACGTGCAGGTCACCAGCGGAACTTTGTATATCAAAATGCTTATCTTGGCCACTATCCTGATTTTGCTGCGATGCGGCGAAATTCGAACTTCCCGCCACCATACCGAACGCCACAGCAAGCGCTCCGCGAAGCACGATAGATCGAAACATGTGTTCCTCCCTGAAATTCTCTAACGGCGAACTTCGCTACCCGAGTCCCGCGTCCTAGATGTCGGCATCTTTGCCGTGCGTTCGCACGTAGACGAGTGAGAAGCTCGATCCCGTGCCCTCGGGTTCGACGGCTACGATATGCTGGTCTTCTTGCTTGCCCACCTTGAGTTCGGTCTCGCTGCCTCCGCTGCCATCGCAGGTCAATTCGTTCGAGCCATGCCTGGCCGCGTGCGATCCCATGTTGACGTTCCAGTCTCCCCGGGACGTGTGGCACTCGAGAACGCTTCCATACTTTTTCAACTGGTCTCGGTAGAAGGACAAAACTTTGCCGGGCGCGTCATCAGACTCGTATTCGAGAGCCACTACCCGCAGGCCGTATCCAAAGCCTGAAATATTCACGTTGGCACTCTTGTCGCTACCGTTAGAATCTTCTTGCTTCAAGTGAGCGCCGGGATACACAGGCAATCCGATGTCGGCGGCGTC
>JBAVUV010000727.1:0-1679 GCA_049696955.1 Candidatus Sulfotelmatobacter sp.
ACTCCAGCGCCACGCGGCAAGCCAGCGGACCACCCCCAAAAGTAGTCCCATGCTGGCCCGGCGAAATCGCCGAAGCAAATTCCTCCTTCGCAAGAAACGCCCCCAGCGGCAGCCCCGCCGCAATCGGTTTCGCAATCGCAACAATATCCGGTGTCACGCCAAAACTCTGAAACGCAAACATCGTCCCCGTCCGCCCCAGCCCGCACTGAATCTCATCAAAGATCAGCGCAGCTTTGTGCCGGTCCGCCGCCGCGCGGCACTCCTGCAAGAACTCCACCGAGCACTCATAAATCCCGCCTTCCCCAAAGATCGGCTCCAGCACAATCGCGCAAGTATTGTCATTCACCGCGGCCCGCAGTCCTTCTAAATCGTTCTGCGCGACGAAAGTCACTTCCTCCAGCATCGGCTCAAATCCCTTGCGATGCTTCTCCTGCCCAGTCAGCGACAGCGCCCCAAACGTCCGCCCGTGATACGACCCTTCGAGCGCCACCAGCCGCGACTTCCCCTCGCCGCCCGCGCGATGTCCCGCCAGCCGCGCCAGCTTGATCGACCCCTCAATCGCCTCGGTCCCCGAGTTCTGAAAAAACGCCCGGAACTTTTTTCCCGAACTGCCTTCTGAAGACCCCTCTCCAGAAGCTCCGCCCGCCAGCGTGCAAAGCTTCTCCGCCAGCGCCCCCTGATACTCGTGGTAATAGAGATTGGAGACGTGAATCAGCTTCCCCGCCTGCTCCCGAATTGTCTTCACAATCCGCGGATGCGCATGCCCCAACGCATTCACCCCCAGCCCCGAAACAAAGTCGAGATAACGCCGGTCGTCCAAGTCGTAAAGAAATACGCCCTTACCCCGCGTTAACACAATGGGATACCGGTTGTAAGTCCCCAGCAAATACCGCTTCTCAAGCTCAACAATCTGTTCGAGAGTTTTCATAGGAAGAGTTGATTGTAACGGAAAAATAAATGTGAATCGTCCCCAGCATCGTCCGCACGATACGGGAAAGAAAAGCGTCCGAAGGACGCTTGACAATAGCCCGACGTTTCAACGCCGGGTACGATGTGAGGGATTGAACCGCTTCCCGTAGGGAAGCCTGAAATCTCCTCGAGAATCCCATGGCGCACACGTACGTTTCCGAATTAATTCACCGTGTTTTCTCCACCAAACAACGTCGCAATCTAATTCCACCTAAGGTGCAACCACAACTCTGGTCCTTCCTCGGCGGCATTGCCCGCAAGAGCGGGTTCAAGGCTCTTATGATAGGCGGAACGGAAAATCACGTGCATATTTTGTTGTCATTACCCGCGACCATGACGATAGCGAAAGCCATGCAGTTGGTAAAAGGCGCGTCGTCACATTGGATGAACGAAACATTCAAAAGGGAATTTGCCTGGCAAGAGGGCTACGGCGCCTTCACGGTTGGAATCTCGCAAAAGAACGACACAATCGCCTACATCCAGAAGCAAGCAGAACATCATCGCAACCGCAACTTCGAAGAAGAGTTCCTGGCGTTCTTGAAGAAAAATAACGTGGAATATGATCCAAAGCACGTGTGGGGATAGGTTCAGGCATCCCTACGGGATGCGCGTCAGGTCGCCGAACCCACCCGGCGTTGAAAACGCCGGGCTACTATCAGGCGTCCTGCGGACGCGAACATCGACCCGTGGTACGCATTACGTCGCAGATC
>JBAVUV010000728.1:0-3003 GCA_049696955.1 Candidatus Sulfotelmatobacter sp.
GTGATATAGGGACGTTCCGCCCTGCGGGCCGTCGTCTGCTACGAAAAGGTCGATCCTTCCATCATTGTCGTAGTCCAGAAAACATGCGCCGCTGCCTAGGTTGTAAGGAAAGCCATCGTATGGAGTCACGCCCGTCCGGGCAGGATTGAACGCCAGTCCCGCCTCCCGCGTCACATCCACAAACCGCACCTTGATCTGCGCGGGCGCCTTCAACACTGCCGACGGCGATTCGACCGCCCGCGAATATTTCCCCTGCTCGCCGTAGGCCAGACTCATGGGCGCGCCGATTTTATTCTGCGTGATGTACTGGAATTTTTTCAGATGCTCGCGCGCGTGGTCGGTCTCTCCCGATTGCTGATAGGCGCGAGACAAACCGAATTCGGCGGAAGCGTGCAGTGGATTTGTCTTAAGCGCGTGCTGAAAAGCATCGATGGCCTGGGGAAACTGTTTGGCTTGCACATAGGCCGTGCCGAGGAAATACCAGGTATCGGCGTCGCTCGGATCGATCTCGACTACATGGTGAAACGCGACAATCGCCGCTTGAGCATCACCCGTATTTTTGGCGAACAGGCCCAGGTTGTACCACGCATACGGATTCCCGGGATCCTGTTTCAGCGCATCTTCCAGCAAGGCCTTGGCGTCGTCGATCTTTTGCAGATTCAGAAGCGCGATACCCTCATTCAGTTTTGCGATCGTGAGCTTGGGATCGAGATCGGCGGCTTGCTGAAACGATTTCAACGCCTTCTCGAAAAGCTGCTGATTCATGTAAGCAGCGCCCAGGTTGTTCAGGCGGGCGGCCTCAATAGGATTCGCTTTCGGTTGAGTTTGCGGCGCGGACGCGAAGAGGCCCAATGCGGCCAGGAATAAGCCGGCAACAGCAGCTGAAATTCTGGGTTTCATCTGATCAAAGATTTAAACACAGAGGGCACGGCGAGCACAGAGGAAACCAGAAATCTTTGTGGCAGCTGAAATACTAATCGAGGCTTTTGGAATCTGTTTGAGCAAGCGGCGGAATTTTCCACGCGCCACATCCACTTTCTAACGCAGCGGCGACTGTCAATACATTCTCTTCTTCCCAAGGCCGGCCGACGATCTGTACGCCGATGGGCAATCCATCGAACGAGCCGCCCACTGGAACCACTGCGGCAGGATTGCCCAGCAGGTTAAAAAATTCCGCGTAACTCCAGGCGTCGAGATAATGGACCTTCTTGCCTTCAATCTGCCAGCTTCGCTCTCCGTGTCGGAACGCGGGAATAGCGGCGACCGGACATAATAGGATTGGATATTGTTGCATCTGGGCGAAAAACTGCGCGCGCAAAACATCGCGCTGAATCCACGCGTCAAGCAGCGACCTTCCGGTGTGAACTGGCTCGCCAGCAGACCAATCGAGAAACCCTTCCAGAACCGGACTGACATCGGACTCGCGACCGTTGAACATTGGCCGCAAGAGCATGCCCCCGGCGACAACGAAATACTTCCACCAGAGCTGGCGGGATTGTTCAAGGCCTTCTGGCCGGAACTGTTCCACCTGAAAGCCGGCGCTGCGCAAGGCTTCTGCCGCTCTACGTATTGCCGCGCGAGTTTCCGCAGTGACGGGAGTGCGGCCATCATCTTCGAAATAACCGATTCTCAGCTTTCGGGCCGCATCTTCGTTTGGCCAGCGGATTGGCACGGGCGCTGCGTTGGTGTCTCCAAAATCCGGTCCTTGCATTACCTCGAATAAAAGTTTCAGGTCGGCAACTGTGCGTGCCATCGGACCGACGACTCCGATCGCGGCAAACGGGCCAGAGCAGTCCGGAAAATGTCCAGTGGCAGGAATGCGTCCGGGAGTCGGCTTCAGTCCACAGATGCCGCTGAAATGCGCCGGCACACGGATCGAGCCGCCTCCGTCACTTCCCACTCCTCCTGCGGACATTCCAGCCGCAATCGCCGCGGCTTCGCCCCCGCTGGAGCCGCCAGGGGTGCGGTCTAGATTCCAAGGGCTGTTGGTGCGTCCATAGAGCAGGTTGTCGGTTTCCCACGCCATCAGCAATTCAGGAGTATTGGTGACTCCCAAAATAATTGCGCCCGCATTTTTCAGGCGGGCGACCAGCGGAGCATCTTGTGGGGCGAGATATCCCGCGCGCAGGCGAGTTCCGGCCTCCCACAGAAGGCCCTTCACGCTAATTGAACTCTTGATGCTGATGGGAACCCCGTGCAAAGGACCAATTTTTCCGCGCTGTCTTATTTCACGCTCTGCATCTCGAGCGGCCTGCCGCGCCCTTTCGGAATCGACCTGGACGAATGCATTTAATTTTGGATTCAGTCTTTCTATCTGTGCGAGATGCGCGTCCACGAGCTCTACCGGAGAGATCTCTTTCTTGCGGATTTTCTCCGCCATGGAAACGGCAGAAAGGAAGATCAAATCGTTCATCAATTTTTTTCTCCGAAGGTGCGGTCGAGCATTCGCTTTTCTTGCGGAGTCAGCAGACGGTGCTCGCCTTTGGCCAGATCGCCTAATTGCAGCGGGCCAATGGCAACGCGAATCAACCGCAAGACTTCTACGCCCAAGCCTTCCATCATGCGGCGAATCTGCCGATTCTTTCCCTCGTCCAGAACGATTTCGAGCCAGCAGGTTTTCTGTCCCGCCCGCAATTGACGAGCCTGCTTTGCCCGCAGCACTTCTCTTTCTTTTGTTGAGACGCCGTGAACTAAATTCAGAATGAGGTCTTCATCCGCAATGGTTGCGATCTGTACATGATAGGTCTTATTCAAGTGCGTTTCCGGACCGGCAATGCGGGCTCCCCATCCGGAATCATTGGTCAAAAGCAACAAGCCCTCGCTGGCTTTATCCAGACGTCCAACTGGCGCGACCCAAGGCAGGCCACTATCTGACAACTTCGGGCCTCGAGCGCTCTCGTGCAACAGTGCGTACACCGTTTGGCGTCCTTTCTCGTCCGATGCGCTGGTAACGACGCCTCGCGGCTTGTTGAGCATGAGATAGATCTTTCTCTCTTCCTCAAC
>JBAVUV010000729.1:0-6440 GCA_049696955.1 Candidatus Sulfotelmatobacter sp.
GATTCGCGCTTCGCCAGTTCACGCCGCTTGCGTTCTACCAGACTACGCAAGTCCTCCAGCAGCCGCGCGTCGCGATCGCCGACGATTTCCACCAGGAACGAAAGCGGAAGAGTGGAAGAAGGGCTTGAATCCAATAATTGGCGAAAGGCATCACCCGCCGCCTCGCAATCTAATTCCTGGCGGCTGAAACGCGGCGTGTAACGGAAAGCGCGCCCCTCTCCAGACCTGCAGAGTAACTGCTTCTTATACAAACGGTCGAGAGTGGTCATCACCGTCGTATAAGCGAGATCGCTGCAACTTTCTTCGATCAGTTCGCGAACGGTTGCACTGCCGCGCATCCATAAGGCGTCAAGCGTCCGCTGCTCGAGCGGACCCAGGTGTTGAGTTGATCCCCGGAATAGATGAAGGATGCGGGTCATGGATCATTGATCATGGATCATTGATCGATCATCGATGATCGCAGCTTTATGAGCAGTGCCAGGAAAGCTTTGGGGTGGGAAACGGGAATCGAACCCGCAACCGTCGGAGCCACAGTCCGGTGCTCTGCCAGTTGAGCTATTCCCACCGCCACGCTGATTATACAACCGCGCCCCGCCCAATGTACTCCGACTCTGCTGCCCCACCGACGCACCGAAAAAGAAAAATCGTCCGCAGGAGGTTTGACAATAGCCCGGCGTTTCAACGCCGGGTGAGATCGCGGGTATCGGAACCCCGTCCCGTAGGGACGGCTGATTGGAATCAAGCATGCCGCACACGCTCTCGCGCCACTCACTCGTCGCCGAGAAAACTAAAACACACAGAACTCAACATGTGAATCACCGCAGAAAAGGGTAAACAGAATAAGGTGAATGAAAAACTGTCGAGAACACCCGAAAGGAAAAAGCAAAAACGCGAATACAAGGCCACGCACTCGGAGGGTGTCGCCGCTCCGCAAACGTCCTCGCCCGCAGCCAGCCTCACCCGCGCCCCACGCCCACGTACTCAAATCCCATGGCGCGTAGCCGCACCGAATCCAGCAGATTTTTTGTATCTACAATGATGGGCTTCTTCAGCAAATTCTTGATGCGATCAAAATCCAGTGCGCGAAATTCCGGCCAGCCCGTGCCCACGACTAATGCATCCATTCCTTCCGCCGCCGCATAAGCCGAATCGCAATAACGCACCGACCCATTCAGCCGTATCTTGGCATCGGTGAGCGCCACCGGATCGTAAGCCCGCACCCGCGCCCCTTTCGATACCAGCGTCTCCGCCAACCGGATCGCCGATGATCCCGCCACCGAATTCGTATTCGGCTTGAACGCCAATCCCAGAATTCCTACATCCTTGTTCTCCACCGAATTCAAAGCCGCCGCGATCTTGTCGACCAACCGGTCCGCCAGGTTGTGGTTAACATCTCGCGCCGCGCTCAAAACTTTCAGCGGAACTCCGTTCGCCTGCGCCAATTGCGCCAGCGAATCCATATCGGACTCGGCAAACACTCCGCCCATCCCCGCTCCCGGCTGCAGACATCGCGGAGCAATCTTCTTATCCAACCCCAAAGCCAGCGCCAGATTCACTGCATCCGCCCCCACTCGCTCGCACAGCGCCGCCACTTCGTTAATGAAAGAAATCTTCGTCGCCACAAACGCCGTCGCTGATTCCCGCACCAACTCCGCCGTTGCCTGGTTGGTCACAATCACCGGCACTCCGCGCATCACCAGCGGATGAAAAATCTGCTTCAGCACATGCACCGCTTCGTTGGAAGTCGACCCCAGAATCAAACGGTCCGGCCAGTTGAAATCCTCCACCGCGCAACCGTCAGTAAAGAACATCGGCTGCGATACGATCGTCGCCTGCAGCCCCGCATCCTTCAAACTTTTTTCCAGAGCCGTAGCCGTGCCCACCGCCACCGGCGTCACCACTGTCAGTATCGGAGGCTTCGGCGCCAGCCGCGCAATCCGCATCACCACATCGGTCAGATTCTCAGCCCCATCTTCGGCCAGAAAAATAACCTGCGCCTTGCGCGCAAAAGATTCGATGTCGGTCGAATACGCGAGCCGCCCCGCGCGCACATTCCGCCGGATAATTTCTTTCAGATTCTTTTCAAAAAATGGAATGTTCCCCTGCGCCATCTCGACCATACGCGTCCGGTCCGGATGACAGCAGGAGACTGGAGTGCCAAAGTCTGCCAGACAGGCCGAAATCACCGTTCCCAGAAACCCTGAACCGTAGACCCCAATCTGCATTCTCTGTCCCCCTGGGTGTTCTGAAACCCGCGCCCGAAGCGGCTGCCGGCGCGGATATCGCACGTCCCCTCTCTTTTGTTTACAGCCCACCCCACATCTCCGCAACGCACGGGAGGGAAATGTACCAGGGGCCATTACAGCCGGGTCAGGGGTAACGTAACGGCTAGTAACTAATGGAGGTAACTCAATTGCACTGCGAAATCGCGGTACGAAAGGAAGGATACTTACGGACGCGCAAGAAGAACCCCCGCAGCACCCGTGGAAGAGCGGCGCTTCAGCAGCCTGCCCTGAGCGAAGTCGAATGGGCGGCGTGAAGCTTTTAAAATTTCGTCGGGGCTTTAGCCCCCTACGGCGAAACCAGCCTCCCGCCCAGAGATACCGGAGCCAGATCAACCCAGCAATTCGGCGACTCCTCACGCACAAACGTCAATCGCTCGAGCAGGACGCGCCGGCTTCCCACATATTCTTCCCAGCGCTCCCCGGCAATCTGCAAGGCCTTCACCGCCGCCGCTTCGCTGGGCATCTTGGCAATCGTCAAATGCGGAATATAAGCCCACTCCTCTGTAAACTCCAGCGCCTGCGTGTTGAGCTGCTCGTGCAGTTCGCACATCTGCATCGCTCCATACGCCACTCGGATGTAAACCGTTGGAGTGGTGGGAGCAAAACTGTCCATCCCGCCCAACGTCACTTCAAAAGGCTCCGTCCGTCCACAGATCGCTGCCAGAACCTGCAAGGCCGCATTTTCCGCCCCGCGCAGCGGCCGCGGCGGCAACAGCGTCAGATGCGCCGCAAAATGCGCCAAATCAGGATGCAGCTCCCGCCGGAGGCTCTCCACGAACTCTCCCACAAGGCCTTTCACGTACGCCACTAGCGCATAACGCGGATTCTGCATAGACAGACAAAAATTATAACGCGTTCCTTCCTTTATATCGGCACTAGTCGTTGACTTAGCAGGGTCGTTTTTCTCAGAATCATCCCGCCGCGCCTTTCTCTCCGCACCATTCTAGCGCTCCCACAAGTAAGTCCAGTCTTTTAAATGTTTTAGCTTTCCCCAGCCCTGAGGACAAGAACTAGCTCACGCTCCACTAAAATATTCCCCTCACTCATTCGTCTATACCAATAGATGGACGAGGCGCTGCAAAGACACTGGCCGATGGTAGAGCAGGACCAACGCATCTCCGAAGCGATCTCGCGCGACGAGTCCCGTCTCCGCAGTTTCATTCGGAGGCGGGTGAACGATCCCGGCGACGCTGAAGACATCCTTCAGGACGTCTTCTACGAACTTGTCGAAGCCTACCGGATGATGAAACCAGTCGAGCAAGTCACTGCTTGGCTTTTTCGAGTAGCCCGCAATCGGATCACAGATCGATTTCGCAAGCGGAGCCGGGAAGCGTTGCGCAACGAACTGGCAAAGGTCGCGGAAGACGGCGAAGAGCTCTTACTGGAAGAACTTCTTCCCTCCCCGGACGCTGGCCCAGATGCCGCCTACGCGCGCGGTGTGCTGCTGGAAGAGCTCGACGAGGCGCTCGATGAATTGCCCGCGGAACAGCGCGAAGTATTCATCGCCCACGAGCTGATGGGATACAGCTTCAAGGAACTCGCGGCGCAAACCGGAGTCAGTGTGAATACGCTGCTCTCGCGCAAACACTATGCCGTGTTGCATTTGCGCGAGCGGCTGCAGGCCATCTATGACGAATTTCGAAACGATAGGACTCATTTATGAAAAGAAACTGGTTTTTACGAATCTTGAAGTTTGCCTTCTTTGCAATATTGTTCCTGGCCGTCTTTACATTTTTCGTCATGCGGCTGTGGAACTGGCTCACGCCCGCCTTGTTCGGCTGGCATGTCATCACGTACTGGCAAGCCCTGGGATTGCTGGTTCTCAGCAAGATTCTTTTTGGCGGATTCCGCGGTCGTCCGCACCGCAACTGGCGCTGGCGCGGCCGAATGATGGAACGCTGGGAGCACATGACCCCCGAAGAACGCGAGAAATTCCGCAACAGCATGCGCGGACGATGCGGACATTTCCCTGGTTCACCCGTCGAAAAGAAAGCATGACACTCGCTCCCGCTCGCTTCAGAAAGAAGTTTCAAGAAAAGAGAGGTTCCAATCGTGCTGAACGTAACCGTTGAAAAATTCGCTGAAACTGCCATCCTCCACTGCGTCGGACGAATCGTTCGTGGCGATGAGACCGACCTGCTGTGCGCTGCAGTAGGGCAGCATGGACGCAGCATCATTCTTGATCTCGAAAAAACAGATGCGATCGACGCCGCTGGAGTCGGCGCTCTGATCTCGCTCCACGCGGCAGGAGTGTATCTGCGGCTGATCAATCCGAGCAAAGCCATTCGTGAAGTCTTACGCTTGACCCATCTCGACTCCATATTCGAGATCAGCGGCGCTCCGCTCTCGACAGATCATGAAGAAACAGATCATAAAGAATACGAACGAGACTCCGACCCACACCATGCTTCGCCCCCGTTCTCTTCGCCAGTCGTGGCCACCGCGACCTGAGCCGAGGCAGGAACGAACCTTGCGCGGGTGGGGAGCAGAATTAATCAGTGGGTGGTAATCCACTCGAGCCGTGCTTTAAAATCAATCTCGGTGGTCATGTCGGGGCGCAGCGCAGCGGCCCCACGCCAACCGCCTTGGCAATTTACTCTCTCTAAACTTCACTCCGGCTTGCCCAACCAAGGAAGGAGAAGCAAATGTTCAGGAGAACGGTAAACGGGCAGATGATATTAGCCTTGCTCCTCGGGTGCGTCGTGCTGCCCACGGAAGCGCTTTCCCAGTCCTCCGGTTCCCCGTCGGGGATGGAATTACCAATCGTGATGAGGCAAAGCATCGTCGCCGGTAAGACCCCGGCCGGAACGAAAATACAAGCCAAACTCGTGGCCGCCACACTGGTCAACGGCGTAGTCGTGCCTCGTGACGCCATCCTATCGGGCGAGGTCACCGAATCCGCAAAGAAATCCGCGTCCGCCCCTTCGCGTCTCGCCATCCGCATGGATTCTGCCGATTGGAAAAAAGGATCGGCGCCCCTCAAAGTGTATTTGACCGCATGGTATTACCCCGAAGCGGCAATTCAGAACCAGGATCTTTCCTATCAACCTCAAGACGCCGCCAATAGCAAGAGAAACTGGAATGGGATGGGGACCTACCCAGATCCGAATAATCCGATTTCGCAGCAGAGATTTCCGGCTGGTGCAAGCGATAAGGACGCGCAGACGCCGCCTTCGCCCGCTTCAAGTATTTCCCAACACCGGCTCCTGATGAAGAACGTCCAATTTATTCGAAATGGCGACGGAGCACTTGTCCTTATCGACCAGCGTTCCGACTTGAAGCTGGATAAAGTAACGACTTATGTTCTCGCTTCGGAGGACTTGATACCGGCGCGCTGATTTCCGCGACTGGAATCCAACAACGCGTGGTACTATACGGTGTCGTTAACGTACACGGTATCGCGATGGCTTTCCTGTTTTGATGGCCGCCAGCAGGCAATCGGTGGGAATTTACCTCTTAGGCATTGATGTGGGAACGGGAGGCACGCGCGCTCTCATCCTCGATGAGAGAGGACGCGTTGTTACATCCGCCACCGAGGACCACCGACCTTTCGCATCTCCTCACATCGGCTGGGCCGAACAAGATCCCTGTGATTGGTGGCGCGCCTGCGGCATCGCCGTCCGCCGTGCACTCGCACAAGCCAACCTGCGTAAAGATAAAGATCAGATTTCCTGCGTCGGCCTGTCGGGTCAGATGCACGGAGCTGTTCTGCTCGACGAGCAAGAGCGCGTGGTACGGCCGGCACTGATCTGGTGCGATGTGAGAACGGAGAAGCAGTGCCTGGACTTAACCGCTCAAATCGGTGCTGACAAACTGATTCAACTCACCTGCAATCCGGCACTGGCCAACTTCACCCTCACCAAGTGCTTGTGGGTCAGAGAAAATGAACCGGAAAACTGGGGCCGCGTTCGATCGCTCATGCTTCCCAAGGATTACGTTCGGTTTCGATTAACCGGGGAACGTGCCACCGATGTTGCGGACGCCTCGGGCACTCTTCTGCTCGACGTTGCCAAGCGCCGCTGGTCGAAAGCGATGTTGAAGCTGGTGCAAATGGATGAGTCTCTTTTACCCAATCTGTATGAGTCGCCCGAAATCTGCGGACAAATTTCCGACGCCGGCGCGGACGCCACTGGCCTGCAAAAAGGCACTCCCGTC
>JBAVUV010000730.1:0-2633 GCA_049696955.1 Candidatus Sulfotelmatobacter sp.
CGGGGCCGTGCGGGCCGATGGTTCTGTATGTCTCTTTGAGAATGTGGCCATTCTGAGGATCGATCCACCAGCGGATCGCGGCGCCGTCGGCGTTTACGTCGACGATGCGGGCTTCGACGCCGCCCACTTTTTCGCTTCCCCCGGCGAGGAAGAATACATTCCGATCTTTCGAGTGCGCGGCGATGAAAATCGGATCGCGTTTGATCTGTTCCAGGGTTTCAGTTTTTCGCGCCTCTGGCCAATTTTGCACCTGGCCATTGGGCAGGCCCATGAATGCGGCGTCCGGAGTGACGACCACATCGACGGCTCCGTCAGGAGTTTGCATTTCAGCGTGCAGATGATCGGGATAAACAATCACACTTTCCATTTGCATGGGGAAGTCGCCCTGTGGCGTTTTTTGGGTGAGCGTCATACTTGCTTTCACGGCTTTGATTGCTGACAGCTTGGCCTCGCCACCCATTGCGGCCACTACCTTTGCTGCCATGGCTTTGCCTACCGCGTTTGACCGAGTCGGTTTGGAATTTTCTTCCGGTGCATTTTGTTTTTGCGCTTCCGGAGGCGGAGGAATGCTGATGTCGATGGTCTTCACGGGGCCGAGCGAGGACAGAGGCTTGTCGAACTCCTTCGTATTTCCGACCACCAGCACCGCCAGTTGATCGCGGTGCACATACTTGGCGGCGACACGATTGACGTCGTCGGCGTTTACCTTTTGAATCTCGGCGGGATATTTGTCGAGCCAGTCAGCGGGATAGCCGTAGAACTCGTAGGTCATGCGTTCCGCGAGAACTTTATCAGGAGAGTCGAGGCGGAAGATGAAAGCGTTGAGAATGGCGTCTTTTGCGTTCTTGATTTCCTGTTCTGAAATGGGGTTCTTGCTCAGATTCTCGATGTCTTCGTCGAGCGCTTTGATCGACTCGACTGTGCTTTGGCTATTGGTGCCCGCCACGAATTGCATCATGCCGGGATGGCCAAAGTTTGTGCCAATGCCACCACCGACGTTGTAGGCCAAGCCGCGCTTGGTGCGAATGTCGTTAAACAGGCGCGATGAGAATCCGCCGCCGAACGCTTCGTTGAACACAGCGATGGAATAATAGTCCGGATTATTGCGCGTGGTACCGAGACCAACCATGTGGATGCTGCTTTGATTCACATCTTCTTTCGGGACGAGGTAGTAACCGGGCGGGGCAGGATGGAATTCGATTTTATTTTTCGGAAGCTCGCCGCCTTTGGGCCATGACTCAAAAGCCGCGCGCAGCTTGGCTTCCATGGCGGAGGCATCGAAGTCACCGCTAAATCCCAGGATGATGTGATTGGGGTGAACATGAGTGTGATGCCAGTCGATCAGATCCTGGCGAGAAATAGCGGCGATGGTGGAATATTCGGGCTCACGCGCATAAGGATTTTCGGCTCCGTAAGCCAGCTTGGCGGATTCGCGTGCCGCAATCTCTCCGACCTCATCATTGCGCCGCGAGATGCTGTCCTCGGCTTGCTTCTTCGCGATATCGAGTTTGTCGGCGCGAAACTCCGGATTCTGCAGTACATCGACGAAGATTTTGAAGACGTCGTCGAAATCGCCTTTCAAACAAGAGAGACTAATGCTGGTTGAATCGGGACCACCGCTGGTTTCTACTTTCGCGGCGCGTATTTCCAAAAAGTCGTCGAGTTGATCGCCGGTTTGATTCTTCGTCCCGCCGGTACGCCAAACTTCGCCGAAGAGGTCAACGAGTCCGACCTTGGCGACTGGCTCGCTGCTTGAGCCACCGCGAATGCGGGCGCTGCCGCTGATCAGCGGGAGTTCGTGATCCTCCTGCAGGAAGATCACCATGCCGTTGGAAAGTTGAATGCGTTTGGGCTGCGGCGGATGAAAAGCAGGCAGGGTAGGGATCGGAATCTGCTGCCAGGTCGGGGCCTGGGCTGCGGCGTGCGGGATCGACACCAACGTCATCGCCGTGATGACCACGGTCAAGGAGAGAATGCTGCGCGTTTTTCTTGTCATTCTCATTGCGCACCTGCCTGATTCGGCGAGCCTGATTCCTGCGAGGCCGGGTCAGCCGAGCTCTGATCGCCGCCGTGTCCGGTTCCTTTTGTCGTCTCGATCACACCTACGGTGCGATTCGTGTCATTGAAGGTTTCGTTGGCTACTCGGCGGATATCGGCCTTGGTTACTTTGTCGATTCGGTCCACGGAGCGGAATAGTTCCCGCCAGTTGCCATAGCGAGTCTGGTAGGTGGCTAGCTGAGTTGCCAATCCTTCGTTATCGCCCAGGCTACGGATCAGGTTGGCTTTGCTGCGCGTCTTGATCATCTGCAACTCGTCGTCGCTGATGTCTTCTTTTTTCAGCCGATCGATCTCCACGTGAATAGCATCAGCCACTTCCTGCGGGGTGTGCCCAGGCAAGGGGAAAGCGTAGAAGGCAAACAGGTGAGGATACTTCGTGCCAGGCAGCCCGCTGAATCCGGCGGAGAACGACGCTATCTTTTTATCGCGGACAAGCGCGCGGTAGAGACGAGACGTGCGACCTTCCGACATCAGATCGGTGATTGCGTCGTAGACGGCGTCGTCCTTACTGCGATAGTCAGGCCGGTGATACCCCTCAAGGTACAGCGGCTGGGTTTGCTCCATCAGTTCAACCT
>JBAVUV010000731.1:0-2798 GCA_049696955.1 Candidatus Sulfotelmatobacter sp.
CTCCAGCCGCGAAAGATTTATGTTGACGTAGGATCGCACATCCTCAGCCGAGACTGTTGCGGGAAACACCACAGCCAGCGTGTTTTCGAAAGGCACGCCAATATTTTTGGGGCGGGAGGCGTCATTCTGCCGGCGCGTCCACTTGTGGGTGGAGCGCAACAATTCCTTATGCTTGTTGACCTGTTGCAGCAGGTCTTCGAAAGCAGTCTTTACCGCGGCGGACGCGGTTGTGGCCGTGGTCTGCGCCGCCATCTGCCCCGAAGGTAGACGCAGGTTCAACGAAACGCTGGTACCCTCGCGGGCGGAGACTTCTTCCACCATGCCTTTAAGGTGCACGAGTTCCGGACGGAAAACTTGCAGCCGTTTCCGCAGTTTTTCGATCTGATGCTGGATGTCTTTTTCTACGGCGGGAGTTTTGTGAAGCCGGTAACTGATATGAACGTTCATTAGCACCTCGAGCTTGCAAACGAAGGACGCAAACCAGTGCTGTCTACAAGAATTGTACACCTGCTCGAACGGTGGAAACTTGCGAATCGAAGTGGTCAAATTCGGCGCTGCCGTTTTCGGAACTTGGTTCGCGAAGCCAGAGCAGGCAAAATTATTTGCAGCGTCTTAGAGCACCGGTTATTATCCCTGCACGATGAAACTGGCAAAACTTCTTCTGCTCGCGTCTCTGGTTAGTCCCGCATTTGCTCAGGCTCCTCCCTCGAAAGAAGCCGAGAGTGTCTATCCCGACGCGCACGCTTTGTATCTCGATTTGCATCAGAATCCCGAACTCTCATCGCACGAAGTCCAAACCGCTGCGAAGTTGGCCGGGCGCTTGCGAAGCCTGGGTTATGAAGTGACAGAACACGTTGGTGGCACGGGCATCGTCGCTATCATGAAGAGTGGGACGGGGCCAACCGTCATGCTCCGCACCGAACTCGATGCCTTGCCGGTGGAGGAGAAGACAGGGCTTTCCTACGCGAGCAAGGTGCATGCTAAAGATGACGCGGGTCACGATGTTCCCGTGATGCACGCCTGCGGGCACGACCTGCATATGGCTTCGATCCTGGGCACGGCCGAAATCATGGCGCGCAGCAAAGACACCTGGCACGGAACTTTGATGCTGATCGGCCAGCCCGCTGAAGAGACGATCGGCGGCGCTAAGGCGATGCTCGCCGACGGATTATTCACACGCTTTCCCCGGCCTGACGTCGCTGTAGCTTTGCACGTTGGAAACACGCTTCCCGCAGGTATGGTGGGAATTACGCCCGGAGTCTACAACACCAACGCGGACTCGCTCCGCATCACAATCTATGGCAAGGGCGGCCACGGTTCAGCCCCGCACACCGCAATCGATCCAATTGTGATCGCTGCTCGAACCATTCTGGCGCTGCAAACAATTACCTCACGTGAAGTGAAGCCGGGAGAAATGGCGGTGGTTACGGTCGGCTACATTCACGCCGGCGCCAAGAACAATATCATTCCGGACCAGGCTGAGTTGGGTTTGACCGTGCGCACCAACAAGCCGGAAGTGCGCAAGCAAGTGCTGGCGGCGATCGCGCGAATTACTAAGGCCGAGGCCGAAGCGGGGAATGCGCCGCGTCCGCCGTTGGTCGAACACACGGAAGGTGCCGACCTCGTATACAACGATCCCGCCCTGGCGCAGCGACTGGAGCTGGTCCTCCAGTCGGCGCTGGGCAAAGACAATGTTTTGATCGAGCCGCCGATTACGCCATCAGAGGATTTTTCTTTTTTTGTCGAGCAGGGAATTCCGGGCTTCTACTTCAGCCTCGGCGGAGCGGATCCGGAGAAGTTCGCCCAGGCTAAGGCTGACGGCACCATGTTGCCTTCGAACCATTCTCCGCTGTTCGCGCCTGACGTGGATCCAGCTTTGCGCACCGGAATTGCGGCGGAGGTAGCGGTGCTGCGGAATTTGCTGAACGGGTCTGCGGAGGAGTTGCGTAAAACCACGGCGAACCGAAATGCGACCGTGCCCGTGGCACACTAGCTTGAGCTGTTAGCGATTGGCTAGTGTAGAGATGTCGCCAAGGCCAAGCAAATTAGCGTCGGCGGTCACGAGAGTTAGACGGAGCAGTTTAGCCGTTGCAGCCAGGAATCGATCCGCGGGATCGCTGTGGGTCCATGGCAATTGGCGAGCAGCCAGCGCGATCTCGTGGGTCAGGGGCGCCTCCAGGAAGTGGGCGGTCGATGCGGCGACCCAAGCCGAAATGTCATCCGGTAGTCGGATTCTGCCCTTTGCATTCAAGGTTAGCGCCTCCCATGTGCTAATCGGAGAAAGCCAACGCTCGTTCTGTGGATTCCTGATTTCTTGTGCGGTTCTTTTCCCGAGCCGATTGGAAGCCTGCAGGCTCCAAAGCCAGATATGAGTGTCCAGAAGCAACCTCAATCGCGTAATACCTCCCACTCATTTTCGTCATTGGCCGGGGAAACAATATCTCCGAGAATCTCTATGGTGCCTTTCATCGAGCCGAACCAGTCTGCTGGCTGGCGCTCTGGTGCCGGGGGTACGACTTCTGCAACCGGCTTCCCGAAGCGTGTGATACGGAGAGGTTTCTTGGTCTTTTGTACCTGATCAATCAAAGAGAGACACTTGGCTTTAAATTCGGAGATGGCTACTTCTTTCATGGGTTCTCATTTCATTAGACCATGGTCATCGCGAATGGTCAACACGGAATGGTCAACACGAAATTAAAGGCGCGCTTGGGAGACGTGCATTCTATTTCGATTCTGCGGCGTCGATTTGTCTTAGATGATGGACCAGGTGCCTGACGTAGTCGCTCGCCAGAAAGGCA
>JBAVUV010000732.1:0-5749 GCA_049696955.1 Candidatus Sulfotelmatobacter sp.
CGTTTCGGCCAGCCCGCTGCTGGGAACCACGATTTACGCGACGGAAAGTCGGCGGGATTACACCCTTGAATCGCCCGCGGACGGTTTTTGCGAAGCCGCAGATACATCATTGCTTCCGGTGATCCGAATTGCGACTGCAAACCTCATGCGAGTTTTGCGGCAGTTGGAGGCGATAGCAAAACGACAGGCGCCACGCATCGCGTTCAAGGCAAAGGGTAACATTCTAATCGTGGATTTAGCCGACATTGTGGCAGTGCAAGCCGAAGGTAATTACGTTTCGTTGCGACACCGACCTAATCCCTATTTGGTGCACGAGTCCCTCTCGTCCCTGGCGGAGAAGCTCAAACCCTACGGTTTTATTCGCATCCACCGCTCGGTCGTAGTGAATGTTTCGGCCGTGGAGCAGATCCAACCTTTACCGACGGGGGAGTATAGGCTGCGCGTAAAAGGTGGGAAGGAATACTTGGTAACGCGTACATACAAACATAACCTCAGAGATCTGGCTCAACTGTGGGTAGGCTCAGAGCGCCTTTGCGGCTAACAGGCACGCCAGAGGTATTACCTCATTATTCCATCGAAGCATTCCCGATCGTCCCTCACGAAAAGTCAGTCCCTAAACCGCGAAAGGGCGCTCCCCTTCTTCAAGGTCACGATTCACCAACTCAGTGATTTCGCCGGCAGTGCTTGGTTTCCTAATTTTGTTCAATGCTCGCGAAATGTGCTCGCTGAGATCACGTTTCGAGCTGGGGGTCTTATTCATTGAGGAAGTAGAATTTTCCAGGAAACTGCCATGACGGGGTTTAGAAGAGGAGACTATAAAACGTACCAGAGCCGTTCTTCCGCATCACAAGCTTTGAATAGCATGTCCAGTTCTTCCTGTTCATAAATCTCTGGTTCCTCTTCGGTGTAGCGCTGCCAGTCGTTCTTAAGTGTGTCAGGTGACGAAATCAGATGGGATGAGAAGGCCGGTCTCCAAGACGGGATGCTGTACGCTCCCAAGTTATCGACGTGCTCGAAAGCACAAGAGATAAGGAGACCGGCCTTCTCATCCCATCTGGTCTCGTTACCAATCCACTCGGCTCCCGGCCTGGCTTTCCCGTTGTGGATTTTTCCGGTTAGCCCGTGATTCGGGCACAATCCCCATGAGCCCGGCTGGCAGGCTGCGAAGTGGTCGAACGAAAGATCTGATCTACGAAGTCTTCTTGCTCCTTCACTTTGAAGTGTTGTCAGCCGGTGAGGCGACCCGTCCGCGCATACAAAAATAAGAAACCGAAAATTAGTGGGCGTCGAAATGCAAATATCCAAGCATCCACAGTAATAGGAGCCCTCCCATAATGCCTCCGATTACAACCAGAATCCCGAGTCCGTGCCAGTTCGTGAATCTCTCTACCACCTTTCTCCTGCCCTTATAGGAATATTCACTCATAGATCCTCTGAGCATCCACGTCTCTGATGTTTGGCTCCAAGTTACCGATTTGGATGCCATCGGCCCCCGAGATTATCAGCGCGGCACATTCGATGAGTGTTCGTGCCTTACGGCGATTTTCGTCTAGACCTGCAGAACGTCGCCTTCTCGGGCGACCATCTCGTACAACACCGGATTGACGAAGAATCCGATGAAGAGGCGGGAGATGAGGCCGGCGACGATGACGATGGCGAACGGCCTTTGAGTGTCCGATCCGATGCCGGTGGAAAGCGCGGCCGGCAGCAATCCTAGGCACGCAACGAGAGCCGTCATCATGATCGGACGGAGCCTTAAGAGCGAGGCTTCCCTCGTGGCGCTGCGGATTCCCATTCCCTCCTGCCGCAGCTTGTTGATGTAGGAAACGAGAATAACGGCTGTCTCTACTGAAACCCCGAGTAACGCCAGGAGACCCAAGACTGAGGAGACACTGAATGGAGTGTGCGTGAGTTTCAGCGCAACGAGCGCTCCTACGGGTTCAGTCATGATTACGCCCAGCGCAATGGTTACGGGGAACTTGAAATTTCCGTAGAGCGCGAACAAGATCATGAAAATCAGCACGACGGCAAGTGGGCCAATAAAATACATCTGGGACCTGGCTTCGAGAAATTGGCTGTATTCGCCGCCCCATTCCATCCGGTAGCCCTGCGGGAGAGCCACCTTTTTGACAGCCGCTTGGCCATCTCGTACCGCCCGCTCCAAGTCACGCCCCTCGACACTGTACTGCACCCCGATGTAGCGGGAGTTATTTTCGCGATAGATAAAGGACGCACCGTTGCCCTGGGTGATATTGGCGAGCTGGCTGAGTGGAATTTGCTGACCATCGGGGGTGCCCACCAACAAATTTCCAATAGCATGGGCGCTGCTGCGAAACTGGGGCTGCATGCGGACAACCAGGTCGAACAGCTTCTCCCCTTGAATCACTTGAGTGATCGCCTGCCCGCCCACTGCAGCCGAAATCACAGCTTCCACATCAGCAACGTTGATCCCATACCGCGCGATCTTGTCACGATCCACGTCGATCAGCAAGCTAGGCTGCCCAAGTTCGCGCACCACCGTGAGATCGGTGAACCCGGGTACTTTCGACAGAGTGTTCTTGATCTGAATCGCTTTGTCCTGCAGCACGTTCAGATCGTCGCCATATACTTTAACCGCCAGAGAGCTTTTGAGGCCGGTCAGTGCTTCGTCTACGGCATCTTCGGCCGGTTGAGTGTAGTTGAAAATAATCCCGGGGAAGGTGGTGAGTTTATTGTTGATCGATTCGATGAGCTGTTTTTTCTCGCTGATCTGGCCGGTCCAGGCTTTGTCTTTGTAGGGCTTGAGGCCAACGTAGAATTCACAATTAAAAAATCCCGTGGGATCAGTGCCGTCGTCGGGACGTCCCAACTCTGAGCCCACAACGGTGACCTGCGGATAAGACATCAGAATGTCGCGTATCTGAGGAGCGATGCTGCTGGCCTCCTCAAAAGAAATAGTGTAGGGCATAGTAGCCCGCACCCAGAGCGCACCTTCGTCGAGGTGGGGCATGAACTCGCCGCCGATGAAGGGCACCAGCAGAAGAGTCGCCCCGAAGATCAGAGTCGCAATCGCTATGGTGGTCTTGGGCCGGTCGAGCGCCCAATCCAACTGACCTGCATATTTCCCCTTCATCCATTCAAATGCACGGTTCCTTTTCTCGCGCACACCGTTCTTGAACCAGTAGGAGGCGAGCACAGGGATCAGGGTGAGCGTCAGGATGAGCGCCCCGACCAGCGCAAAGGACATGGTCTCAGCCATGGGGTGGAACAGCTTGCCCGAAGGCCCGCTCAGCGCGTAGATCGGCAGATATCCGGCGAGGATGACAGCGACCGAGTAGAAGATCGGCCGATCCACGTCCTTCGCAGCTGCAAGAATGACCTCGTTCAGGTTGTACGGCTGTCCCTCTCGCAGCGCCAGTTCGCGATAAATGTTTTCAATCATCACCACGGTGCCATCGATGACTATTCCAAAGTCAATGGCACCGATGGAAAGCAAATTCGCAGCGACGTCGTGCGCGTGGAGAACGATGAAGGCAAACAATAGCGAAAGCGGGATAGTCAGGGCAACAATGACCGCAGCGCGGAAGCTGACCAGGAAGAAAATCAGCACGACTAAAACCAGCACCATGCCGCGAAGCAGGTTCGCTTCCACTGTGTCCGTGGTCAGGTCTACTAATTCGCTGCGGTCGTAATAAGGATGAATCTTGACGTCAGGCGGCAGGATCTGGCGATTTAGTTCTTCCGTCTTTGCCTCGACTCCCTTGAGGACGTTCTGGGTCTGCTCCCCGCGAAGCATGAGAATGACGCCCTCGACGGCATCGTCATTCTTCTGGAACCCGAATTCGCCTAGGCGTGGCGCATGCCCGATGGTCACGTCTCCCACATCACGCACTCGGATGGGCACGCCTTTGTTGGCACCAACCACGATGTTTCCAATGTCATCCGTGTTCCGGACCAGCCCGATGCCGCGAACGTAGTAGAACTGTCCTCCCTGAGAATAAAATCCGCCTCCTGCATTCGAGTTGTTGGCCGCCAGAGCTGCGGTGACTTGTGGAATGGTCAGGTGATACCCGTAGATGCGCGCGGGGTCGAGCAGCACCTGATATTGCATCACAGTTCCACCGAAGCCTGAGTCGTCAGCTACACCGTGAACCGATCGATAAGCGCGCTCGATAACCCAGTCTTCAATGGTTTTCAGTTCCTGAGGGCTGCGGTCGGGACTTTCCAGCACATAGCGATACACTAGGCCACTGGGGCTGAACAAGGGCGCGAGGCTCGGAGTTACGCCTGTCGGCAGCGTGGCTTGAGCGAGCCGCTCAAAGACGATTTGCCGCGCAAAGTAATCGTTGGTGCTGTCCTCGAAGGTCAGGATGAGATCGGACAGCCCATAGAGCGAGATGGAGCGCATCACCACCATGTGCGGGACGCCGTTCATCTCAAGTTCAAGGGGAAGGGTGACCAACCGTTCGACTTCTTCGGCAGCGTGGTCGGGCCACTGGGTGATGATTTCGACCTGCGGAGGCGAGAGGTCGGGATAGGCGTCCACGGGCATCCGCTGAAAAGACAGGATTCCCCCGACCGTGATGAAAGCGGTCAGCATCAGAACCAGGAACCTTTGCCGCAGCGCCGCTTGGACTATTCGGTGAATCATTCCGTTGTGGTGGACAAACTATCCTCGCCAGAGTGTTGGAACGCTTCTCAAAGTTTGCGCGATGTGGCTAGCGCTGCAGCGAGTTCGCAAACTGCAGGAACAAGCTGCCATTTCCGACGACCCGGTCGCCTGGTTTTAGCCCGCTGGTAATCTGCGTCTGCCCATCCAAGCTCTCGCCGAGTGTTACTGACCGTCTGCCGAACTGGTTCGCGGATGCGGCGGCATAAACAAACGGCTGGTTCTCAGTATCGCGCAGGACAGCAGCATCCGGGAGCGCAATGGCATTTGGGATCGTGCCCGCGGTTACGGTTGCAACTACGTACATGTCTTTCTTCAGTTTCTCCCCGAGATTGTTGGTCTCGATGCGCGCCTGCAGCGTGCGCGTGCTCGGATCGAGCGATGCTGCCACGTACGCAATGCGCCCATGGAACACTTCAGGATAAGTATCCGTCTGAATCGTGACCTGATCCCCTACGCGCACGTAAGGCAAATCCTTTTGATAGACATTGACCAGCACCCAGACGGTGCTGATGTCGGAAATCATGAAACATTGTGTGGTGCCGGGTTGAATGAGCTGTCCCGCCGACACATCCTGCTCAACGACCAGGCCGCCAATCGGCGCTCTTACGGGAACCTCAAAAGAGGGCGGTGCCTTCACGAGTGCATCGGGATCGGTGACTCCCATGACTTTTAGTGCAGCTTGCGCCGATACCAGATCGCCGTTCGCCTGCACCTCGGCCGACTCTGCCTGCTCGACGTTCTGTTCAGCAATCGCGTGATGCTGGTACAAGTCCTGGGCTCGGGAGTATGCCTTTTGGGCCAGGGCATAGGCATCCTTAGCCTTTAAGTAATTGGTGCGGAGTTGCGAGTAATCCGGACTTGCCACATACAACATGGGCTGGCCCTGAGTTACTTTCTGCCCGGGAACCACCACTACCCGGCTGACCGGTCCGCTGACCTGGGTGATGACAGGCGTGGTGCGAAAACTGTTGTAGGCCACAGCCCCGGTTAGCCGGAGGGATCGAGTCAGCGTCGTGGGCTGTACCGTCAGCACCTGCACGTGCGACATTTGGTCGGGCGGAATGGCAAACAGTTCTGGGTTGCTTGAGTTCGTTGCAC
>JBAVUV010000733.1:0-6310 GCA_049696955.1 Candidatus Sulfotelmatobacter sp.
TTGCAACGTTCCGCCTATCCTGCGGCTTATCGTGAGCAGATGGGCGCTGTGGTCGCGCTGGTCGGACGATTGGTGGACATTGCCGCCAACATAGCGGATCTCAGTTCGGACTTACCCGAGAATGCCAGGGATCGAATTCGCAGCTTGGCCGCATACATTCGCACGATCCGTGCCGACTTACTGAGTGGAAAAGTTCCAGGCTTGATTCAACTCCACGACGAAGGGCAGCCTATAGCTGGTGCTCCTTTCTTCGTCGAAATGGAAAAGACAGTCTCACTGATCCCTGAAGCTTTTGCCGGCGTGCTGTCACTCGACGAGTACGCTCCCCTACAATCCAGCGGTGATCCAGGTGTAAGCCAACCAGGTCTAGGACTCTTTCGCCCGGACGCTCTGTCGAACTCCGAACACCTCAAGTTTGGGCTTAGAGGTTGTTTTGCCGCGAGCCTTTGCTACCTCTTCTACAGCGGGAAGGCGTGGCCGGGCATAAGCACTGCAATCACGACCTGCTTTCTGACCGCGCTCAGCACGATTGGTTCCTCACGTCAAAAACAGCTTCTGCGCATTTCTGGCGCACTTGTGGGTGGTGTGCTTTTGGGGATCGGGGCGGAGATGTTCATCTTGCCGGGTCTCGATTCGATCGCGGGGTTCACACTCGTTTTTCTAGCGGCCACCGTCATCTCTGCATGGATTATGACTTCCAGCGCCCGGCTCTCGTATTTCGGAGTTCAGATCGCCGTTGCGTTTTATCTCGTGAACTTAAGTGAATTTGCGCCGCAGACTTCACTGGTTCCGGCCCGAGATCGTGTCATCGGTATTCTGCTGGGATTGCTGATGATGTGGCTGGTGTTTGATCAACTCTGGAGTGTCTCCGCAGCAATGCAGATGACGAGAACATTTGCATCTAATTTGCGGCTGCTGGCTCAATACGCTCGAGAACCGATATCTGGTGATCTGAGGGTTGCCAACGAGCGAAGCTACTCACTGCGCGAAACCATCAACACAAATTTCGATCGGGTCAGGGATCTCACTGGTGGGGTTCTGCTGGAATTCGGTCCTTCCCGCGAGCGGGACCTCGCAATGCGGGAGCAAATCATTCGCTGGCAAGCGGAAGTGCGAATGCTCTTCCTAACAGAAGTCACTCTCTGGAAGTATCGTGCCCAACTTCCCGGTTTTGAACTGCCCAAGGCTCTAATTACCGGAGAACGGCAGTTCGAGGAAGACTTCGCGTTAACGCTGGAGGGGATGGCAGACCGGCTTGAAGGACGATCATCCCTTTCCCCGAGGCGCGAAGATTTGGTGGCACACCACGAGGGCAGTGCTGAGGCTAATGCGAAAGCCCCCGAAGCAACGTTCTCCGATCGAGATTCTGCACTGCTCTCACTGCGCCGTAGAATCCAGAGTCTGACAATCGCACTGACACAGGAGATCTGAACGAAGGCAACGCTTTGCGTATCACCGAAAAAACCGCCACGCCGCCGAAGAAGAAATCGGTTCTTAATTTTCTGTTTGGCCGTCCGCTTTCTTCCGACGAGGACGTCAAGGAAGAGATCCGATCCTCGACCGGTGTTCCTGTGTTCGGGCTGGACGCGCTTAGTTCTGCCGGGTACGGCCCCGAAGCAGCGCTCACGATACTGATCCCGCTGGGAATCGCTGGAGTCGCCTACACCATTCCCATCAGCCTCACCATCATCGTTCTGCTCAGTATTGTTTACTTCTCGTATCGGCAGACGATCGCCGCTTACCCGACAGGTGGCGGATCGTACATCGTGGCCTCAGCGAACCTTGGCCCACGTGTCGGTTTGTTCGCTGGCGCTGCGCTGATGATCGATTACATTCTCAACGTCGCCGTGGGAATTTCCGCAGGAGTGGGAGCAATGGTGTCGGCCTTTCCCTCGCTCCAGCCACACACGCTGCGCCTTTGCCTAGCCATTCTGCTGGTGCTCACTTTGGTTAATTTGCGCGGTGTTCGCGAAGCTGGATTGGCATTCATGCTTCCGACTTATGTGTTTGTGGGCTCCCTCGGCGCCGTGATCGTAGTGGGACTCTTGAAAACGTGGACCCATGGCGGGCATCCGGTGCCGGTCGTGCCGATCCCAAGGCCGGAGCCGGCGGTAGCTGCGGTCAGCGCATGGCTGCTGGTGAAAGCGTTCTCCAGTGGCTGCACCGCGATGACAGGTGTGGAAGCAGTGAGCAACGGCGTGCCAGCCTTCCGCGATCCCAAAGTAAAGAATGCTCAAGCAACCTTGACCATCGTTATCGCAACATTGATTCTTCTGTTCGCCGGGATTGCGTATCTTTGTCGCGCCTACGACATCGCGGCAACTCCACCGGGGCTGTCCGGATATCAAAGTGTCCTGTCACAACTTACCCTGGCGGTGACTGGCCGAGGCGTCTTTTATTTCATCACCACGGCCGCAGTCCTCATCGTGCTGGCGCTTTCCGCGAATACTTCTTTTGCCGATTTTCCCCGTCTCTGCCGCTCCATCGCGGAAGACCGGTGGTTGCCGGATCCGTTCACGATCCGTGGTCGCCGACTTGTGTATTCGTTCGGCGTCTATGTATTAGCGTTCCTGGCCGCATCTCTGCTCATTGCCTTCGAAGGTGTGACTGATCGTTTGATTCCACTCTTCGCGGTCGGCGCATTTATGGCATTCACGCTTTCGCAGGCCGGTATGGTCATGCATTGGCGACGAACGGGAGGCCGCGGCGCATTCAGTAGCATGCTGATCAACGGCGTGGGCGCACTGGCTACCGGCTGCACTACATTCGTAGTCATTGTGGCGAAGTTTACCGAAGGCGCATGGCTCACTGTATTGGCGATCCCCGGCTTGGTCTGGTTGATGTCCGCAGTTCACCATCATTACGAGAGAATCGAGAGCGAAGCCGAGAGCCAAGGTCCAGCGCATCTGAGAGATATCCCGCGCCCAATCGTGATATTGCCGCTGCAGAGCTGGAACAAAGTTTCAGAAAAAGCGTTGCAATTTGCCTACGCGCTCTCGCGAGAGCTGGTCGTCGTACACATCACTCCCCATCAAGTTGGAACACCTTTTACTGATGACCTGACACGTGTGTGGGAGGATTTCGTCGAACAACCCGCGCGGGAAGCTGGTTTCAAACCACCCGAATTGGTGATCCTGCACTCTCCATATCGCTTGGTCACAACTCCGATTTTTCGATATGTACTAGAGATGGAGCGCAAGCACCACGACCACCCGATCGCCGTGCTTGTTCCGGAGCTCGTCGAGGAGCGGTGGTATTACTATTTTCTTCACAATCAGCGCGCGACTATTCTGAGAGTACTTCTCTATGCAAAAGGCACGGGGCGCATAATCGTTATCAGCGTGCCGTCGTATATGCAGTAGTTGAGCCAGGCACTCCTGCCGAGGCAGCGGCAGCGAGGACTCTGCGATACGAGTGGTCATAAGAGGCTTGCGTCTACTTGATTGGCCGCGAACCGGTGATAAGGATGTCCACGAGTCGTCTGGCGCTTTGTTGCCAGTCAGGACCGGATGCCACGTTGGAGACGCCGATCAGTGCTCGAAGTAGATCGAATGGCTCCAGATCTCTACGAATGTTGCGGCTCTTGATGGCGCGCTTCACCAGCGAATCAATCGCTCCCTGGATCTGACCGCGTGAACGTTCATACAGCTTCGAAGGCCCTCCGACGAGCGAATTTAGAGCGGGGCCGATGATCTGCTTGGTCGCGATGTAGTCGACGAACAGTAACATCCACGCTCGCAAGGCCTCGATGGGGGGAAGGCTTTCGGAGAACCTCTTCTCGGCTGCAGCCAGTTTTTCCACTTCAATCCGGTAGACCGCTTCGATCAATGCGTCTCGCGTAGGAAAGTGGCGATACAGAGTTCCGGCTCCAACGCCCGCCTCTTTAGCGATGTCATCGAGGCTGGCGTTCGCGCCGGACCGGGTAAACGCCTCCTTTGCAACCTCAAGAATGCGCTCGCGGTTCCGCTGCGCGTCAGTGCGCGGTTTTCGCGGGGCAAGCTTCTGATTTTTGATCGGCATAGAAAAAAGTTGCAACCGGAGATAGTCTCCGGTTATCTTATATACAGATTCGGAGACACTCTCCGTTTTAGTCGGAACACTACCGCCTGTCAATAGCGGTTTCCCTGGGTTCTCCAGCTTCGAGAGGTGAATATGAATCCAACCGTTCGTTATAAACCGTCAATAAGTTCGAACTCTCCTTGCGCCGACTTCATAACGATGGCGGAGCGGGAGTTGTCGGCATTTTTCAACGCCGCCGCGCAGTTATTCGGGCCGGAACAGGCGGAGCTTTCAGCAGAAGACTGGTTGCGGGAGTTGATTGAGATCGATGGTCTGCCCACTTCAGCCCACGAATGCCGATTGATTACTACGAAGGCTTTGACTCGGCTCGCAAATCGAGTGACCGCTTCGTCCCTATTCACTGAAGCACAAATGGCGTAGGAGAAAAAGAATATGCGTGTTTTCGTAACCGGAGCTACAGGTTTTATCGGTTCTGCGGTAGTTCGAGAGCTGATCGACGCTGGTCACCAGGTGCTTGGCCTCGCCCGATCCGATGCGGGCGCCCAGTCGCTGGTCGCGGCGGGAGCCGAAGTACATCGCGGATCGCTCGACGATCTCGAAAGCCTGCGCAGCGGCGCCGCGGCTGCTGATGGAGTGATCCACACCGCTTTCATCCACGACTTCAACAACTACGGACCGGCCGCGGAGTCGGATCGACGTGCCATCGAGACTCTTGGCGGCGCGCTCGCGGGCTCTGATCGGCCGTTGATCGTTACTAGCGGGACCTTGCTCGCGCAACGTCAAGGCTCGCACGCAACAGAAGAGGATGCGCCTGATCCCAACTTTCCGCGCAAATCGGAGGAGGCGTTGACGCTGGCGGCGCGCGGAGTCCGTGCATCTGTGTTGCGGCTTCCCCCCTCGGTCCACGGCAACGGTGATCACGGCTTTGTGCCGCGTCTGATTGGCATCGCACGGGAAAAGGGCGTTTCCGCATTTATAGGCGACGGGCTCAACCGCTGGCCCGCCGTGAATCGGCTCGATGCTGCTCGCCTTTACAGGCTCGCGCTTGAAAAAGGTTCTGCTGGCTCTCGATACCACGGCGTGGCCGACGAGGGCGTGCCGACTCGAGAGATCGCTGAGGTCATCGGTCGGCAATTGAACGTGCCGGTGGTCAGCAAGTCTGGCGAGGAAGCAGCCGATCATTTTGGCTGGATCGCTCGCTTCTTTGCTATAGACGGCCCGGCCTCAAGCGCGGTGACGCAGGAACGGCTGGGATGGAGACCGGTTCAGGCTGGGCTCATTGCCGATCTGAACGCGGAGCACTATTTCGAGCATGCCGCGGACGCCGTCGCTTTGCGCGGCTAATGCGTAGGCGGCAGTGAACATTTGCTGAGAGGTATTGGTACGAGGAGGTAAGGAATGACGAACATACTTGAGGCAACTCCATTTGGAGCGACCTCCACCACAGATGACGTTTTGTCTGGGGTGAATCTGAAGGGCAAACGGATCCTGGTAACGGGTGTTTCGGCAGGGATCGGTGTGGAAACCGCGCGCGCTCTGGGCGCCCACGGCGCTGAGATTGTGGGCGCGGCGCGGGATTTGAACAAGGCCAAAGCTGCAACCGAGCGGGTCCGAAAGGACGCCGCGGCCAACGGGGGAAGCTTCGAACTGATTGACCTGGATCTTGCCAACCTGAAAAGCGTGCGTGCGTGTGCCGACCGGTTGCTGGCGAAAGTTGTACCGTTTGATGTTGTAATCGCTAATGCGGGAGTGATGGCCACACCGTTCGGCCACACGGCTGACGGCTTTGAAACGCAGTTCGGAACGAATCACCTCGGACACTTTGTCCTGGTCAACCGGATTGCGGCGTTCATCCGGACGGGAGGATGCCTGATCAACCTGTCTTCTGCAGGTCACCGCTACGCCAATGTGGACCTCGACGATCCCAACTTTGAACGCACGCCTTATGACCCGATGGTTGCTTACGGCAGGTCCAAAACCGCGAATATCCTCTTCGCCGTTGCGTTCGACAGACGGCACCGGGGCCGTGGCGTACGCGCGGCCGCTGTGCACCCCGGTGGTATTCAGACCGAACTGGGTCGTTACCAGGACCCAGGCCGTACAACAAAGATGATCGAGCAGATAAATCAGCAGCGTGCAGCTCAAGGCAAAGGTCCCTTCCAGTGGAAGACGATTCCTCAGGGAGCCGCGACTTCAGTGTGGGCGGCTGTGGTTGCTTCCGCGGACGAGATCGGCGGCCAATACTGCGAAGACTGTCACGTGGGCCACATCGTGCCGGACGATCTGCCCG
>JBAVUV010000734.1:0-2752 GCA_049696955.1 Candidatus Sulfotelmatobacter sp.
TCTACAAGAACGATCACGACGAAACGTTCGACGATATCGCCCCGGCTACCGGCGTGGCTAGCGCGACGAAGCTGATGAGCGGCTGGGGGCTGAAATTTTTCGATTATGACAACGATGGCAATCTGGATCTGATTCTGGCCAACGGGCATCCCGACGACCTGATCGAAAAGATCCACGATAATGTGAAGTATCGAGAGCCGCTCCTGCTGTTTCATAATTCGGGAAACGGATTGAAAAATGTAAGCCGGGAGAGCGGGCCGGCATTCGCCACTCCGATGTCGGCGCGTGGATTGGCTCTGGGAGATTTCAATAACGACGGAGCGGTTGACATCCTGATCTCGAATAACAATGAAGCGCCTGTACTTCTGCGGAATGGTGTTGGAAGCGGAAATCACTGGCTGGGTTTAAAACTCGTCGGGAAAAAAGCAAACATCGATGCCGTTGGAGCCCGCGTGACGTACCAGGCGGGCGATCTGAAGCGGAGCCGGATGAAAGTCGGCGGGGGCAGCTATCTATCCTCGCATGATCCGCGACTGGTATTGGGAATCGGGAAGCGCGCGAAAATCGACTGGATCGAGATCGATTGGCCTCAGCCCAGCGGATTGAAGCAACAACTCACGGAACTTCCGATCGACCGTTACATCACGATTCACGAAGGCCAGACAGAATGGAAGTAACTCCATCTGAGTGGGATGATTCTAGTGCGGCGCGATTAGGCGAACCGGGACCGAATTGACAGGCTTTGCGATTTCATGTGCTTCGCCCGGAACTGCAGTCTGGCGCGAACGGATCGAGCAAGCCAGAGTCTCTTCGATGGCTGCCGCAGTTTGCTGCCATGTAAATGAGCGTGCATGCCTGGCAAGTGCCGTCTTCACCCAGTCAATTTGTAACGCTCGTTCCAGACCTTCGGAAATCGAGAGTGGATCCTGTTGCACAAGCAGTCCAAAATCCGGCGAGCTGACAAGCTCAGACGTGCCCTCGATTGCGGTGGCGACGACCGGGGTACCACAGGCCAGCGATTCCAGCAAAACGCAGGGGAATCCCTCGCGCGCACTGGCCAAACATGTAACGTCGGCCGCACTGTACCAACGAAAGAGTTCGTCATTCTTCACTCCGCCAATAAGGGAGACGTGTCTCTCCAACCCTAGCGCCGAGATCCTTTGTTGAAGAGATTTTTCCGAACTACCTTCTCCGATGATGAACAGCTGCAAGTGTGGGAATTTCGCACACAGGTGAGCTACCGCTTGAATGAGAAAGTGATGTCCCTTTCTCGAAATCAGCTGCCCTACATCCACTACGACCTCGGCATCCAGTGGCATACCGAGAATGCGGCGAGCGTTTGCCTGGTCGATAGGATGGAAGCAATCCAAATCAACTCCGTTTGGAATCACCACTACTTTGTCGGTGGGTATTTTCAAACCTGAGACAATGTTTTTCAAAGCCGCGGATACACAGATTACGCGCTGCGTTCGCTTCAAGGTCCAGCGAATCAAAGAGCGCAATAGCGAACTTCGCGCATAAACATTCAGGTCCGTGCCGTGCGCAGTGATCACAACCGGTAGTCGCAAGAGCCTGCCGAGAAGAACTGCGGCGAATCCGTCAGGATATACAAAATGCGCATCGACGCAGTCGAATCGCAGCTGGGCATGCAATTTCAGAACAAGGAAAACCGCGCCTAAGAACATGAGCAATCCGTGAAAGGGCGCGGAGAGTATGGGTAGAAGGAAGTAGCGCGGATGATAAACAGTAATACCGCCCCACTGCTCCATCACGGGAATACGACTCATTTTCAGCCAGCGCGCGATGCGGGGATGTGATCGCAGCCGGCTCGGAACCGGCAACCACTTGGGAAAGTAAGGAACCGGGGCAACCACATAAACCGCGTGAGCAAGAGATTCCCGAAGCTGTCGAGCGCGGCGATAGACAAAAATTCCGTAGTTTGGATCCTTGGAGTTTGGAAACAAATTGGTGAAGAGAAGAATGACCACTGCGACCATCCAGTTCGATCTTTTTGAGATCTACGCTCCGACGGGCGAGGACGGACAGGATTGTACATCATCGCGAGCGCGCGGGCTGAAAAACAGTACATCTGTCAGCGCCGTGCCATGGGTGCCGATGCTTTGACTCGGGTCCGGAATTACTGTTTGGACTCTACAGACAAGGCACAAAGTAAGGTCGCGAAGGTGATTCCGGATGCGCTTGACAAGAGCAGAAATCTGGTTATGATTGACGCCCCATGGGTCCGCCCGGGTCGGTTCGATAGCAGTAACAGGGCGGTTCCGTCGAATGTCAAATTCGAAGAAGTCAGCATCAAAGTGAAATTGCAGCAGCGCAATACCGCAGAGGGATCAGGGTAATTCTGTGTGAGTTCATCGGCGTTAACGGAGGATGTTATGGCAAATGCTGCTCAGGTGGTGGGGACCAGTAAGGCGGCCGAGTACAGCATCTGGGGCGTGATCATGGCCTCATCCGTTGGCACGATGATCGAGTGGTACGACTTCTATATTTTTGGCAGTCTCGCGGCTGTGCTGGCGCTGAAGTTTTATCCACCCGGCAACGACACGTTCGCTTACCTGGCGTATCTCGCCACGTTCGCAGTGGGCTTTCTGGTGCGGCCTTTCGGCGCGCTGTTCTTCGGCCGCATCGGAGATCTGGTCGGGCGCAAGTACGCTTTTATCGTGACGCTTTCTATCATGGGTTTTTCCACTTTTGTCATCGGCCTGTTGCCCTCTTACGCTACGGCCGGATGGTT
>JBAVUV010000735.1:0-5321 GCA_049696955.1 Candidatus Sulfotelmatobacter sp.
CTTGAGCTTGGTCGAACGTGCGCTGAGGATCCGGGAGCCGGCTGCATCCCAGCCACGGCAGCGCCAAAGACGAAGCTAGAACGGTCAGCCTAAACTTCTGGCTTGTAAGCCAAGACATCGCGCCCCCGCGCCGGCCTGTTACGCCCGGAGAAATGTTCGCTCTGTTTCTAGAAAAGAGAAACTGCCTGACTAAGGTGGATTAGTCAGGCAGTTTATAGAGCGCGTAGCAACGGGTCAACTCTAACAGCGCCGAATTGCCCGCACGATTTCACATTCGACCGTCAACAGCGGCTATGGTGGGATCGTATGGCCATTTGTCATTGCGGTCGGACCGCTGAGACTGCCTTGGCCGGAGCATCCCATCTCCAGGCGGATCGTAGTCAAACGGTAGGAACTGCAGTCGACGAACAACTCCCCCAAAAAGACACGGCCGAAATCCGGTATCTCGAAAATGCTGCCGAATGGTCTGCCCGGGAACTGGTCGCAAGGTTCCTTCACAGCAGCCTCTTTCACTATGGAACAGAGGACACTGTCAGTGCTTTCGGCCTGTCCACCGTCCCATTCGTAACGCTCTTCGATCCAATCTGGTATCGTCCGATCCTTCACCCATTTTGGAAGGTTTTTCGCATCGGTCATGCGCTTGTATTGATCGGCGACGCGGGCGAGGAATTGGTCGTCCTCTATGCATGGCTCGTTGGGGTAGCCGTTGCCGTTTCCTTGATCGCAGATATTGAAGTCCAGCTTGATATCGATCAGACATCCTGCGACTTTGAGATTCTCAAATGACGTTCCCAGGAAAGTCACCCGGGGATTGTGGCCCTCCAGCGGGTGTTCGGTCGAAACCTGAGCGGTCAGCCGGTCCGCCGTAACTACATCCAATACGTTCAATCCCTCGACCGTTGCGCTTGCGAGTGTCACCCAGCCGCGGCCTTCCTTCTTACTGAGTCTGCCCGAGACATGGCTGGAGGCGGATTTGTAAGACACAACACTCTCGAGCCGGAAGTTCTCTGAATGGGTAGAGCCGTAGCCGCCTGAAGGCGAAAGTGACATCGGCGCCTGCGGAGCAATCGTGTGCTCAATCGGACGTTCGAAATACCCTCCGAAAGCGCTGGCATCGGCGTGGAAGTAGTGAACTCGTTTGCTTGCCGCCATCTGTGTTCCCCTTGTTAAGGCTCAGGATTCGCCTTCGAGGCAAACCGTATATCGAAAGGATAACGCCCAACCTCGGAGTTTTCACCACGAACGTTCTGCCCCAGCACAATGACGTCGTAACGTCCGGCTGTCTCGACTCCTGGCGCTCCAATCGTCAACGTGTTCTTGACTAATTCGGACGACACCGGGAGTGACCACTGTACTACTCCCGCCGGATTTTGCAACTCGATTACATAAGATTGGTAAGCATTCTGCGCCGGAATATCGAGCGGCAGAAGGAATGGTTCGCCCGCGCGGACTTCAATAGTGGTTGGTTCCGCACCACGTGTAGCGCTGCTGACCAACGCCGCCGCGGGAAGAATTCTTGGCGCTTTATTTTCCGCCAAAGCACCCTTGAGTGCGGGATAGGTGACCAGATTCTGATATCCCACGACAATCAAGAGAATCGCCATGGCTGGGATGGCGAAAGCAGTGCGCCACCACGAAAAACCGTGGGACGGGCGTACTTCTGCCGGAATGTGTCCTGCATTGGCCGGTGAACTTGCCAACTCTAGTTTTCCCTGTGCGAGGAATACGGAGCCCGCGCGCACATCCATGGCGCAGTCGTGACATCCGAAGAGATGCTCCTCAAACTCCTCCATTTCGGTTGGGGAAAGTTCGTCGAGAAGATACTTCTCACTGGCCATCAGGCGGTTGGCCTCGCTGTGATCCATGACTCGAAGTCTCCTCATGTACAGATAGTGACAAATTGTGCGCAATCGTTACGCGAAATCAACATCCTGGCATTGCTTCTTTCGCAACTCTCTTTAAGTAAACGGATTTAAAGGACTTCTTGGCCCGGTGCAGCAGCACCCTCAAATATTCCCGGTCTACCCCAAGGTCGCGGCAAACGTCATCCTTATCGCGTTCTTCAAGAAATATTTCCTTGATCAATCGCCGATCCTTTTCCTGGAGTTGGTCGAGAATCTCGCGCACGTTTCTTTGAATTTGCCGGTTGGCGATCACGTCGACCACGCTGATAGCGGGGTCGGGGATATTGGCTTCCGCCTCTTCATCATCGCTGGTAACCTCTTGTGACGAGGAGCGGTAGTATTCCAACAAAACGTTATTGCATACAGAATTTACGTACGCCCCGAGCCGTTCCGGTTCGCGTATTCCATCCGGTTTTCGCAACGCGGCAAAAACACGAGCGAAGGTTTCTTGCCGGGCATCTTCTACTTCGGAATGCGAGTGCAACCGCTTACTCAATTTCAGCCGGATCAGCTCGCTGAAGTACGAAACGAAGTGCTCCTGTGTCCGGAAATCTCCAGAAGCGAGCTGTTCAAGGTAATGCCTGTCAAAGGCGTGAAACTGCATGTGCGGGCCCTGTGGTTAAGTGGCAGCTATCTTACCGAAATCGCAGACGCGCGTACAGACGGATAGACATTCAGGTCAAGAAATTGTTGGAGCAGGTCAAGAAATTGTTGGAGCGATGAAACGTTTGGCCCGCATCTGCCACTATTCCTATGTAACTAGCTCATCGGGCGCCAACAGCCGATTTTCATGGGTTTCTCAGGCCGTTGATTTCTGGTGAGCGCGGGAATCCCGAGAGGGAAGGGCCACACCACCGGGGGGAGGGGTGGGCGTTTCCGGCGACTGGAGCCAGAAGTACGTGGCTCCGTCGCCTTCGGGAGACTTGCTTTGGAACCACGCTCTTTTGCTGATTTCCGCGCGCCGCGATTGGATTGTATGATTTAGCCATCGCTATGCAGCGGGATTTTCCAGCTTCTGACGATCGGGCTCTCATTCAGATCGTGGACTCGGCATTAGCCGACGTCACGCGCCGCAGCGGCAATTGGCTGGTCTGCCGACCGGGATGCACGCAATGCTGCATTGGCGCCTTTCCTATCAATCAACTCGATGCAGCTCGATTGCGCAGAGGACTCGCCGAACTTGAATCGATCGCGCCGGCACGAGCTGAGGCTGTGCGCGCCCGCGCCCGAGATGCAGCTGCCCGCTTGTCGCCGGATTTTCCGGGAGATCCGGTGAGTGGTGTCCTCGACGAAGGAGATGACGCGGAGTCGGGATTTTCTGAATTCGCGAATGACGAACCTTGTCCTGCGCTCGACCCTGCAACCGGACGCTGCGAACTTTACGAATCACGTCCTATGACCTGCCGCGTTTTCGGGCCGCCGGTTCGCTCCGAAGATGGACTCGGAGTTTGCGAACTCTGCTTTCAAGGCGCAAGCGACAAGGAGATCGCCGCCTGCGAGATGAAGCCTGACCCCGAGGACCTGGAATCGGTATTGCTGGAAAAACTCGAAGATGCCACCGGAAATCAGGGAAAAACCATCATCGCTTTTTGTCTCGCATCCTGATCCAGAATATTCGGATCTCGTTGCTGCAAGGCTGCCAACGAATCTCAGTTTTTCTTTTTTTCCAGCTCAGCCCAGCGGGCGTAGAGCGTATCGACTTTTTCCTGAGCCTCTTCCATCTCAGCATGAGCCGCGATCAGGCGTTCACTGTCGCTGATAATGCGAGGGTCCTCGAGCTGAATCCGCTTGGCCTGCAGCACTTCCTCGGCGTCTGCCACGCGATTTTCAATCGTTTCATATTCCCGCGCTTCCATGTATGACAACTTCTTTCTTGCTGACACCGGTCGTTCGCTGCCGCCATTGGCGCGTCCAGCGGACTGCCCGCCGATTTTCGCCTCTTCGAAGCGTGCTTGCCGTTCGCGGTCCTCCAACCATCTTTCCCATTGCAAGTAATCCGCGAACTGTCCCACACCGCCTTGCCCGTCGAGTCCGAGAACCACAGTCGAAACTCGATCCAGCATGTAACGGTCGTGGGTTACCAGAACTAGAGACCCTTTAAACTCCAGCAAACTTTCCTCCAGGATGTCCAGGGTCGGGATATCCAGATCGTTCGTCGGCTCATCGAGCAGAAGAACGTCGGCGGGCTGCAGCATAAGTTGGGCGATCAAAACGCGCGCCCGTTCTCCACCAGAAAGCTTGCCCACCGGCTGATTCAGTTGTTCGCCGGTAAAAAGAAATTTTGCCGCCCACGAAGCCACATGAGTCAAACGGTCCTGATAAATTACCGAATCGCCTTCTGGAGCCAGCGCGCGGCGCAACGTCACATCCGGATCGAGTTCGCGGCTCTGGTCGAAGTACACAATGCGTAGCCGGTCGGCCCGGCGAATCTCACCGCTTGCCGGGGACGTTTCGCCGCGCAACAAGCGAAGGAGGCTCGTCTTTCCGCTGCCGTTTGGGCCCACTAGCCCGACTCTTGTACCAGCCGTAATCACGAAGTTGAGTTCGGTAAATAGTTTGCGATCTCCTACTTCACACGTAACATTTTCCAGTTCGATCAGCCGCTTGGTTTTTCGATCAGTGGCAGAAAAATCGATGAGCGCAGTTCCAGTGCGGCTTCGGGTATTCAAATCGGCAAGCTCGCCCATCAGCTCCCCGGCTTTATCAATCCGTGCCTTGGACTTCCTTGTCCGTGCTTTCGCTCCCCGGCGCAGCCATTCGATTTCCCGGTGTACCAGATTTTCCAGAGCCTCTTGCCGCTTGGACTGGGCGTGCAGAAATTCTTCTTTCTTTTCCAGAAACCGGCTATAGCTTCCCAAGACTCGTAGCAATCCATCGGGATAGGTCCGGTTCAACTCCGCCATATCGGTGGCAACATTCTCCAGGAAGTAGCGATCGTGACTGACCACCACGCAGGCGAATGGCGCCGCCTGCAGCAAGGCCTCCAGCCACTCGATTGCCGCCAGATCCAGATGATTCGTAGGCTCATCGAGCAAGAGAATATCCGGCGCCTGAACTACCGCCTCTACGATGGCCAGGCGCTTTTGCCAGCCTCCTGATAAGGAGAAGGCCTCGGCATCAAGATCCTCGAAACCCGCGCGGCCCAGAGTTTCCGCGAAGCGAGTGCCGCGTTCTGACTCGGGCACACCGGCGCGCTCCATCGCCTTCTGAGCCACGGAGCGCACGGTGTCGCCGGGCTGGAACTTCGAATCTTGCTCCACGGAGCTCAGCCGAATCCGCTTGCGTACGGCGATTTCTCCGCTGTCGGGGCTTATGTCCCCTGCGAGAATTCGAAGCAGCGTGGATTTACCCGAACCGTTCGGACCAATCAGCCCAATGCGGTCGCCCTCTGAAACCGTAAATGAGACGTTCTGGAAG
>JBAVUV010000736.1:0-1691 GCA_049696955.1 Candidatus Sulfotelmatobacter sp.
ACACTGAATTATGGACTACGCTGGGATCGCATCGCGCCCTGGACGGAAAAATACAATCAGATTTCGACGTTTGTGGCGGGAGCGCAGTCTCAGGTGTTTCCGGGCGCGCCCGCAGGCATCTTGTATCCCACCGATCCAGGAATTCCTGACACCATTGCGCCGGTCGACTACAAAAGCTTTGCGCCGCGAGTCGGCGTAGCCTGGTCTCCGCAGGCGGATGCCGACAGCTTCATAGGAAAAATCCTGGGTGGCCCGGGAACAACCAGCATTCGCGCCGGATTCGGAAATTTTTATACCGCAATCGAAGCGCTTTCAATTAGCGTGCTGGCTGCGAACGCGCCCTATGGTACTACCTACTCCAGTCCCGCGCCGCCGTTGTTTGCCACGCCCTTCGTGACGGCATCGAATGGGCAGGATTATGGCCAGCCCTTTCCCTATAAGTTTGCTCCGTTGAATTCTTCGCGCACCAATCCCGACCGGAATATTGATTGGAGCACCTACGAGCCGATCAGCGGCATTCCTGGATTCGATATTCACAATCGGCCTCCTTATTCGGAGGAGTGGATGCTTTCGATCGAGCGACAGGCTGGGCCGAAGACTGTTTTCAGTGCCAGTTATGTTGGCACATCCAGCCATCGCCAGTTGGTATTGCGCGAATCGAATCCTGGCAACCCGGCGCTGTGCCTCAGTCTGAGCCTTCCCAGTCAGGTTTCTCCGGGTTCGGCGACCTGCGGTCCGAATGGTGAGAGCAACGTGTTCATCACGGCTGCGGGCCAGATCATTAACGGTACTCGCGGGCCGCTTGGATCGAGCTTCGGCAGCAATGCGCTGCAATCGACCATCGGCAACGCCAACTATAACGCCCTGGAGCTGAGCGCACGCCACACCAGCGGACGACTGGAGTTTGTTGGCTCTTACACCTACGGCAAGTCGATGGACGAGTCATCCAATATCGGCGAGGAGGTATATCCTTTTCAGCCGTCGCGGAGCTACGCCCTCTCTGCCTTTGACGTGAAGCAGAACTTTGTTTTCAGCTACGAATATCAATTGCCGTTCGATCGATATTTCCACCCCAATCGCCTCACGAGTGGCTGGACGCTTTCCGGAATCACTCGTTTCGCCAGCGGTTTTCCCGTCACCATGGTCAACAATGGCGACAACTCGCTGATTGGAACCAATCCCAACGGCGTGAACAATAGCAGCATCGATGAACCGGACTACAACGGCGGCCCGCTCCATCTGAACCGCAATCCGCGGCAGCCGGGCAACCACTACTTTGATACTTCGGCATTCAGTATGAATGCGCTGGGAACGCCCGGTACGGCGAAGCGGAGATTCTTCTTCGGTCCCGGTGCGGACAATTACGATATGGCCGTGTCCAAGACCGTCGCGCTGGCGGGTTCGAGATCAGTGCTCTTCCGTATAGAGGCGTTCAACACGTTCAATCACGCCCAGTTCAATGGACCGTCGTCGGTCGACGGCAATATCGGCAGCTCCACATTCGGAGACGTGATCAGTGCCGCGCCCCCGCGTATCCTGCAAGGCGCTATGAAGTTCAATTTCTAAAAGTCAACGTTCAACCGCACGGCGGCATCCTCAAAAACTTGCCGAACTGAAACGGGATCGCGGAGATCAGGTATGCTTCTCATGGACTGCTCCGGCAACCCAGCGGACGCTTGTGCCCTCAGAAT
>JBAVUV010000737.1:0-4490 GCA_049696955.1 Candidatus Sulfotelmatobacter sp.
GGTACGTCTGGTTTGTTCTAGCAATCCTTCTACTCTTGTTGGGAGGATTGTGCATCTATGGCAGATCTCATAATTATCCGATTCGCACTCTGGGCGTTCTGGCCATTATGGTGAGTGCCTACCTTCTCCGAATCTCTCATGTTTATGAGCGGTCAGGTTTGCCCGATGCACGCGGTTCGCGGACTGATCTCAAAATAGCGAGGGGCCCAGGACGTCTGCTATGGATCAGCTCCGTAGCCTTGGTGCCCTTGCTGGTTGCCGCATTCTTCCTGCTGTATATCGACGCCGTGCATGGAGGCCATGAAGCGTGGCCTGCCGACGTATTCGCGGGAGTTTGACTTGCCTGTGCTGCTGTATGGGGTTGCTTAGTCGCTAGAATCTTCAGCGGCAGGACAATTAAGAATTCGCAGAATTGAAAGACTGCGACGCTCGCAATTCACTCATCGAACATTCGTTCCAGTACCGACTTCTATAGTCTGCTAGCGACATCGCGCTCCGCCTGCGCCACATTCTCCGCCTTCCCCAAATCCCGCCAGGAATATTCATCCGCGCGAAAGCCAAGAATATTTTCTCCGTGGCCAGCCAGGCGCAAGTAAACCGGAATGACGGGAAACGCGCCCTCTTCCGTCATCAGCGAGAAAATACGCGGTGAAATAACATGCACACCGGAAAATGCCAGCGCCTTGACTTGCGGACAATCTCGAACCAGTTCAGGAGCCCCATCGCGTCCTGCCCGCCGTCCGCAAAGCCGAAGCTGCTCATCGAACAGCAAATACCGCGAGGTCTCCCGCTCCTGTACGGCCAGCGTGGCTAATGCCTGATGTTCGTTGTGAAATTGAACCATACGGCCCAAGTCGATCGTGCTGATCACATCCACGTTGTGCAGAATAGACGGCTCGTTGCGACCGGGCGAATCTTCAAGAAGAAACCACGCCGCCTCTTTCAAACCGCCGCCAGTGTCGAGCAATTCGTCTTCTCGCGAAATCTCGATGCGCATCCCAAAATTATTTCTGGCTTTCAGATAGTCGACAACCATGTCGGCGAAGTGATGCACATTCACAATTACCTCGCGCACTCCAAACGTCCTTAGCCGCGCCAGCGTAATCTCCAGCAGCGTCCTACCACCAACCTCCACCAGCGCTTTGGGACGATCGTTCGTGAGCGGCCGCAGTCGCGTACCCAGCCCCGCCGCGAGAATCATCGCTTTCATTGCGCCGATCTCTCCGCGGCAAAACTCTCCAACTCGCGATGCTCCAGCACCACCTCCACACCGTTTCGTCCGCGCAGCCGTTTTGCCACCTGCTCCGCCAGAAACACCGACCGGTGTTGGCCGCCAGTGCAACCAAACGACACCATCAGGTTCTTGAAGCGACGCTGCTGATAATTGTTCACGCTTGCATCGACCAGTGACATCACGCTGGCCAGAAACTGGTGGACGCTTTCCTGCTGATTCAAGTAATCGATAACTGGTTGATCTTTCCCCGTGAGCGCCTTGAATCGCTCTTCCCGCCCTGGATTCGGCAAGCTTCGCCCATCGAACACAAATCCCCCGCCATTGCCGCTCTCATCTTTTGGCATGCCGCGATGAAACGAGAAGCTCAAGATCCGCACTCGTAGATTGTCCGCGTCCGAAGCCAGCCCTTGCAGTTTTTCGGATGCCAGCATGCTGTTGAACGCTTCCATCAGCGCCGGCAAAGCGATTGGCAGCTTAACGTTATGCAGCAACCACCTTAAGTTCTTCAACGCGTAAGGCACACTCTGCAGGAAATGCGCCTTACGCTCGTAAAATCCGCGAAAGCCATAAGCCCCCAGCGCCTGCAGAATACGCACATAAACGTAAGCGTAAAAGAAGCGCAGAAATTCTTCGCGATCGATCTTTGTAAAGTCCCCCACCCTCTCGATATAAAGATCAAGCAATTGCTGGCGCAACTCCGGCGGCAGGTCAGCCTTGGCATCGTAGAGCAGGGAAGCAATGTCGTACTGGAGCGCTCCTTTGCGGCCGCCTTGATAATCCAGAAAAAACGGCTGCCCATCTCTCAGCATTACATTCCGCGACTGGAAATCGCGATACATGAAGTAGTCGCGATCCGCGCTCAACAGGAAGTTCGTCAGGCTGTCGAAATCGTCTTCCAGCGCTTGTTCATTGAAGGAAATTCCCGCCAGCCGGAGAAAGTAATACTTGAAATAGTTCAGATCCCACGCAATGGACTGCCGGTCAAAACTTCCTCGCGGATAGCAAACGCTGTAATCCAGATCGCGCGCCGCCTCAACCTGAAAGCGCGGCAACACCGCGACCACCTTGCGATATGCCTCAATTGCCGCAGGCGCAATCTTTTCCCCATCGCGATTCTTCGAAAGGAAATCAAACAATGTTACGTCCCCGAAATCCTCCTCGAGATAGGCACCGTGGTCCAAATCCTCCGCATAAATTTCCGGCACCGGCAGTCCGTGCTTGCGAAAGTGTTTGGAAAATTCCAGGAACGCGACATTCTCCTCGCGCACGCCATACAGAATTCCAATCGCGGTGACTTTCTCGCTGGCCAGCCGAACGATCTTTCGCCCCGATCCGCCCAATTCGCCCTGCAGCGGCTCGATCCGCCGGGGAGAGGCCTGAAATCGTTCTTCAAAAAGTTTTCTGAGAACATCTATCATGGCGATGTATGGGAGTGCGCAACCAACTCAAGATAACATTGAATGCTGCAGAGTAAATGCGAGGCGCTATCGGTGGGAACGACTTGATTACCCTCGGTTCCCTACCTATGCTGAAGGATGCATGACAGACCGCCTGTATTACCGCGATTCTTTTCTCCACCATTTCGACGGTGAAGTGCGCTCGGTCCTCGAAACTCCGCGTCCGGCAGTGGTTCTCGACCGTACCGCCTTCTATCCCACCACCGGCGGCCAGATTCATGACACCGGTTGGCTCACGTCAGAAACCTCCGGAACCAAACTCCGCGTCACCGAAGTCGCCGACACCGAGGACGGCCGAGTTGTCCACTACCTCGAAGCCCCCATCAAAGATCTTCAAGCCGGAACCCGCATCCACGGCGAGATCGACGCCGGCCGCCGCCGCGACCACATGCAGCAACACTCCGCCCAGCACGTACTCTCCGCCGCCTTCGTTCGTCTGTTCAACATGCGCACGGTTTCATTCCACATGGCGGACGACTACTCCTCGATCGATCTCGACACTCCGTCGCTCAGTCAAGATCAAATCGAATCCACCGAACATCTTGCCAATGAAATCGTTCTTGAGAATCGTCCCGTCGATATTCGCTTCGTCACGCGCGACGAAGCCGCGAGCCTCGGCTTGCGGAAACTTCCGCCCGCCGAACGGGACGAGCTGCGCCTGATCGATATTCACGATTTCGATCTCTCCGCCTGCGGAGGCACGCACGTCAACTACACCGGACAAATCGGCAGCGTCCTTCTGCGAAAAGCTGAAAAAGTTCGCCAGGGATATCGAGTTGAATTCGTCGCCGGATTGCGCGCCATCAAAACCGCTCGCCGAGATTTCATAACGCTTACTGAAACCGCTGCACTTTTTTCTTCGCACATTTACGACGTCCCCGAGAATACCCGCAAGTCGCTCGACGAGATCAGGTCTCTTCGCAAGCAGCGCGAGCAATTTCTCGATGATCTCGCCGCCGCGCAAGCCGCAACCTTGTTAGTCGAAACTTCCGAAACCAACGGCCGTAAAATAATCGTTCGCACTTTCTCTGATCGCGACCTCGCCTATATCAAACTCCTTGCCCAGAAATTGACGCGCCTGTCGCCCGCTGTCGTCGCGCTTCTCGCCACTCAAACACCGCAGCCCACGCTCGTCTTCGCGCAATCGTCCGGCCAGCCTTACGACATGGCGGCTCTCCTGAAACAAACCATCACCGCGCTCGGCGGACGCGGCGGTGGCAGCAAAGACCTGGCCCAAGGCGGCGCGCCAAACTCAACAGGACTAGCCGAAGCCCTCACCGCCGCTGCCCAATCACTCACGCCCTAGCGACGTTTCGTTTTATTTCCAAAAGACTCCCAACCCTCCCGGTACACTTCAAATTTCGATCGCCGTCTCCGGCTCACAGGAAACAATTTCATGGACTTGATTCTCCGAAACACCGACACGGGAACCACATACCACAAATCCTCTGGCACAACGTAAGCCACCAGCACATCAATTTCCTTCAAGCTATACACTTTCCTGTTCTCGTTTCCATGCGCGTGAAACGTGTACCCTCCATACTCCCCCGCGCGATACGCCGATTTCACCTGCACCCTCCACAGCCTCCTGCCAGAATCCACAATCAAGTCATACGGATCGCTATCTCCCCAAGGCTTCGCCACCCCAAACCCCAATCTGGACGCCTTATGCAAGAACGCCGCCTCCGCCATCTCCCCCCGCCGCTTCCGCGTAAGCCCACGCCACCAAGCCGCATCCCGCGCCCGCCACTCCCCCGTCTCCGCCATCGCCATCAAATCGCCAATCAACACACTCATAC
>JBAVUV010000738.1:0-5324 GCA_049696955.1 Candidatus Sulfotelmatobacter sp.
ATGCTGCCCCGTTTCATTAAGGTATTTCCGCACGAATTCAAACGAGCGCTGGGAGTGAGCCGCAACCGCCAGTCTCACATTCCCAGTCAGCCCGTGGCTCGCGTTACTCATGTTGAGCATGCGCGGCAGGCGCAGGTGCAAAATGGGTAAGACCAATGGGTAAGACTACCGGCTTTCTTGAATACTCTCGCGAGCTTGCACCGCGCCGACCCGTTACGCAGCGGGTGAATGACTGGTTTGAAATTTATCTCGATCTTCCCGAAGAGACCCTCAAGAAACAAGGCGCCCGCTGCATGGATTGCGGTGTCCCTTTCTGTCAGACCGGATGTCCTGTCAATAATCTGATTCCCGACTGGAACGATCTCGTGTATCGCGGTCGGTGGAAAGAAGCAGTGCGCCAATTGCACGCCACAAATAACTTTCCAGAATTCACCGGCCGTATTTGTCCTGCGCCCTGTGAGGCATCCTGCGTGCTTGGGATCAATCAACCCGCCGTAACAATCAAGCAAACCGAAAAGAACATCGTTGAGCGCGGATTCCTGGAGGGCTGGATTCGGCCGGAGCCGCCGAAATATCGCAGCGGCAAAAAAGTTGCAGTTGTGGGTTCGGGTCCGGCTGGTCTGGCGGCGGCTCAACAATTATGCCGCGCCGGCCACGCAGTAGTCGTGTACGAAAAAGCTGACCGCATCGGTGGATTGCTGCGCTACGGCATCCCACAGTTCAAGCTCGAAAAACACATCATCGATCGCCGCCTGGAACAGATGTCGGCGGAAGGCGTGAGATTCGTTACTGGAACGGAAGTGGGAAGGAATATTTCGGCGGAAGATTTGCGGCGCGACTTCGACGCAATCGTGCTGGCGGGCGGAGCTGAACATCCGCGCGATCTCAAAGTTCCGGGACGCGAGCTGAAGGGAATCCATTTTGCGATGGAGTATCTGCCGCAGCAGAATCGCCGCTGTCTCGGAGATACAGTCGAGCCCGAAATTGAGATCCTGGCGACCGGCAAACGAGTGATCATCATCGGCGGCGGCGATACTGGCGCAGACTGTCTCGGAACCTGTCATCGGCAAAAGCCGATTTCTGTTCATCAGTTTGAAATTATGCCCAAGCCGCCCGACGATCGCTCACCGCTCACTCCGTGGCCGTTGTGGCCAATGCAGTTGCGCACCGAAGCGGCGCACGAAGAGGGCGGTACTCGCGACTGGGGCATTGCCACTACAAAATTTAGCGGCGAGGCTGGGAGCGTGAAGCAATTGCACGCCGTGCGCGTTGGTCCTTCGCCTAAGTTTGAACCAATTCCTGGCAGCGATTTCACAATCGAAGCAGACTTGGTGCTCATTGCCATGGGCTTTCTGGGTCCGGTGCGGAATGAAATGATCGAACAATTGGGCGTAGCGCTGGATCAGCGCGGCAATGTTGCCACGGATCAAAACTACATGTCCTCTGTGCCGGGAGTATTTGCCGCCGGTGATATGCGGCGAGGCCAATCGCTGGTGGTTTGGGCCATTTCCGAAGGCCGCAAGGCAGCCGCCGCTATCGATACCTACCTCACATCTGCCGTCGTGCGTTCTGCTCCTTCGATTGCGACTGTCCAACAAATCGCCTGATGATCATGACCGCTGATGCCCCCAAGTATTAAGATGACATCGCGAGCGCAATGATAGGGATCCAAGACATTCAAACTGCGATGGGACGCATACGCGATGCCATTCGCATTTCTCCCTGCACGCGCTCGGAATCTTTTTCGATTCTCACCAATAACCAGATCTTCCTCAAACTGGACAATCAACAGCGAACCGGAGCTTTCAAAGAAAGAGGAGCTTTGAACAAGCTACTCACGCTGACGAGCGATGAGCGGGCCCACGGAGTGATTGCCGCATCCGCCGGAAATCACGCGCAGGGGGTGGCTTACCACGCGGGGCGCCATGGCATTCGAGCACTTATCTATATGCCGCTCCCAACCCCACTCACAAAAGTTTCGGCCACGCGCGCTTATGGAGCCGAAGTGGTTTTGCATGGCACGAATTACGACGAGGCGTATGAGAAAGCCGTCGAGCACAGCAAGCAAGACAATCTGACGTTAATCCACGCATTTGACGATGATGCCGTGATTGCCGGGCAGGGCACGTTGGGATTGGAAATCCTGGAACAGCAGCGCGACATCGAAGTAGTCGTGGCTCCCATTGGAGGAGGCGGGCTGATCGGCGGCATCGCATGCGCGGTGAAAGAACTGAATCCAGCAGTCCGCGTTTACGGAGTGCAACCGGCCAAGATCCCTTCGATGAAGGCCGCGATCGCGCAAGGTAGTCCGGTAACTCTTAAGGCTGCGGCAACGATTGCAGATGGAATTGCGGTGCGGCGCGCCGGCGAGCGGACGTTTCCCCTGGTCCAGAAATATGTGGACGACATTGTTACGGTGGAAGAAGAAGAGATCGCCAATGCCATTCTGCTGCTTCTGGAGCGGGAGAAGACTCTGGCGGAAGGCGCCGGCGCAGCTTCGATTGCGGCAGTGCTGAACCACAAGCTGCCGCTCGAGGGTAAGAAGGTTGCGGTACTGGTGTGCGGGGGCAATATCGATGTTACGCTGCTCGCGCGCATCATCGAACGCGGCTTGGTGAAAGATGGCAGGTTGGTCCGCTTGCGCGTGCATCTGCCGGATTATCCTGGAGCCTTGCACCGCCTCACCGGGATTCTGGCGGATCTTCGCGCCAATATTGTGGAGACCGCTTATGATCGCGCCTATCACGGGGTCAACCTCGGCGACACGGCCATTGATATCACCATGGAAACCCGAGGCCCCGCGCATATCGCCGATCTGCTGGTGGCGCTGTCGGCCGCGGGTTACGCTCACGAGAGAATTCTCTAGACGCGATAGGACCTCGTAAATTATTATTCGCGGTTATTCGAGAGTCTGATCCGCGCTATAGGAAATTTGAATTGGACTCAGTTACTCCATCCCTTTATCGTCTGCGGATTAGGGAGATGACTGCGATCGAACGCCATGGCGTTCGTCGGGTCGGCTCACTTTGGGTCAGCCCTTCCCTCCAAGATTGTGAGTGCGGTCGCACGGGAATTTGCTGGCGCTTCTTCCAGCACACCTACGACCAGCAATGAATTATCCACGCCTCAAAAAAGGGAGCAAGCAAACATGACAAAGCGAATCGACAGGCACTCACTGCGCCTGTCGTTAGTGTCGGCTGTTATTGCTGTCGTTCTAGCAGCCGGATTGTTCGCCGGGCTGACCTCGACATGTTTTGCCGACGATGCGCCCAAACCAGATCCTTCCGGCGCTGCCACGGGGAACAAGAATGACGCTGTGGATGGCGCGGGAAATCCTTTCGCAGTTCCGGAGCCCACCGATAAGTCGGATCCGGACTACGCAGCGAAGAAAAAGGCATACGACGACTATCAGTCGCAGGCGGCGAAGGAGCCGCTCACTGTAAAGCTTGCCGACACGGTTGGGCATGTTCGCGTCGCGACCAATTTTGCGTGGACTTTGAACACCGGCTACCTGGTCCTCTTCATGCAGGCCGGTTTCGCGCTGCTTACCTGCGGACTGGTTCGAAAAAAGAATGCAGCTCACTTGATGATGCTCAATTTCGCGGCCTACGTGTTTGCCTTCCTGGCATATTACGCGGTCGGGTATGCATTCCAGTTCGGAGCCGTTGCTATCAACGCTGCGCCGACGAACCTGGGGGGTATTCCCACACTAAATCACTTTCTGATCGGCAGTGGACAGTGGGGTTTCGTCGGTGGGAAGGGTTTTTTTCTCACCGGTCCAGCTTATGACGCTTCCAGCAACGTTCTAACGCTTTTCGAAGTGGTGTTTATGGAGACCGCCGGATACATCATCGTCGGGGCCGTCTGCGAGCGTATTACTTTCTGGGCATTCCTTCTCTGTGAACTTTTCATCGGCGCGATTCTCTATCCAATTTCCGGCTGCTGGACTTGGGGCGGAGGCTGGCTTTCACAAGTAGGCTCCACGCTGAATCTGGGCCACGGTTACGTCGACTTTGCAGGATCATCGGTCGTCCATGCGGTGGGCGGTTTCTGCGCCATGGCCCTCGCAATTATTCTGGGTCCGCGACTTGGTAAATATGGCCCAGGCGGGAAAATCCGGGTCTTTCCTGCGCACAACATCGTCTATGTCGTGACCGGCACATTCATTTTGCTTTTTGGCTGGATGGGGTTCAATCCAGGTTCCACTCTCGGCGCGACCGATCTTCGCATCTCGGTAGTCGCCGTCAACACGAACCTGGCCGCGGTTGCAGGTTCCGCTGCGGCCATGCTGCTTTGGTACCTCGCGTTCGGCAAGCCGGACATCACCATGGCTTGTAACGGAATGCTGGCAGGATTGGTTGCGGTCACCGCCCCGTGCGCCTTCGTGTCTCCAACCTCTGCGATGATCATCGGAATTCTTGCGGGCTGTCTGGTTTGCGGCGGAGTTCTTTTTAACGACCGCGTTCTCAAGATCGATGATCCTTGCGGCGCAATTTCCGTGCACGGATACTGTGGCTGGCTTGGCGCAGTATGTGTGGGAATTTTTGCCGACGGCACTTACGGAATGGGCTGGAATGGCGTGGGCGCAACGTCGTATCTCGGAAGAGCCGGCCAAGGCGTAACCGGCTTGCTGCATGGCGATACGCGGCAGTTCCTGTGTCAGCTCATGGGAGCGACTCTATATGCCGTTTGGGCGTTCGGTTTAACCTACGGAGTCTTCTGGGCGGTCAATAAAGTGAAAAGCATGCGAGTGGCGCCGCAAGTGGAAGAAGAAGGTCTCGACTATCCTGAGTTCGGCATGGGAGGTTATCCGGAAGATGCCGTGGTGCCGGCTCCTTACTAAACCCCAAGTCGGTTGCAGGGTCAGCGACGGTACCGCCTCACTGCCAGCCGATGCTCTTAGGAATATGTTTCAATCCAAGATCAAAGCCGATAGGAAGGATTAAGAACGAGAATAAGAAAAGTATGCCGATCTGTTGTAAGTTGATTCCCTGGATCCCCTCTGGCAGTCGCCGACCTTTACGTGATTCCTGATAGATTATTTCCAAGTTTCATTCGCCCGTAAAAAAATTTGTGGCATGTAGTTTTACGGACGCCCAGTGTCTATGGCGCTGCATTTCGGCCAAGCCATTTTCTTGCTGTTCGCCGCTGCAACCGCTGGCGTGCTGAATGCGTTGGCCGGCGGCGGAAGTTTTATCTCTTTTCCGGCGTTGTTGTTTATTAAGATTCCGCCCGTTTTAGCGAACGCGACGAATACAGTCGCACTGTGGCCCGGCCTGGGGGCAAGCACGATCGCTTACCTGAAACGGCTGAAGGCCCCGGCG
>JBAVUV010000739.1:0-3615 GCA_049696955.1 Candidatus Sulfotelmatobacter sp.
TTCCGCGGCGCTGAAGCGCCGCTCTTCCGCGGTGCTACAGGGCGGGCCCGTCGGGGCTAAGGACGCTTCGATTGTAGCTAAAAGACGTTCTACACGCTGCTTAGGTCTCTCTTCGCTACGCCCTGCGACGCGTCTGCGTGCGATCTAAATCCCTGCTTTATAATAGAAGATTCGGCGGTGCGCGCTGAGGCTGCTGGGGCGGGTCCGGGCGCGGAACTGTCCCGCAAGTAGGTTGTTGCGAGAGCGGGGTCTTACCTGATGTCCACGGAAAATAACATTATCGTGCGCGGAGCGCGGGTGCATAACCTCAAGAATATCGATTTTGAGGTGGAGCACAATGCGCTGACGGTGGTGACGGGAGTGTCAGGATCGGGGAAGTCTTCGCTCGCCTTCGACACCATTTATGCGGAGGGGCAGCGGCGGTATGTGGAGTCGCTGTCGGCTTATGCGCGGCAATTTCTGGAACGGATTGAGAAGCCGGATGCGGATTCGATTGATGGAATTGCGCCGGCGGTAGCGATCCGGCAGAAGAACTCGACGCGGAATCCGCGATCGACCGTGGCTACGGCAACGGAAATTTATGACTATCTGCGGCTGCTGTTCGCGCGGGTGGGGCGGACGTATTGCGCGAGTTGCGGGTGCGAAGTGAAGAAGGATACGGTCGACGAGATCGCGGATACGATTCTGGGACTGGATCCGGAGGCGCGGGTGCAGGTTGTGTTTCCACTGCAGACGGCGGGCAGCGCGGCCCCGGAACCGGCGAAGAAAGTAGGGCGCGGACGCAAGAGCAGCAAGAAAGGTGCCGATGCGGGTTCCGGGCTGACCGAGCAGTTGAAGACCCGGCTGTTTGAATTGCGGAAGGCTGGATTCAACCGGCTGTATCAGGCGGGGCAGGTGTTCGAGTTTTCCACGCCGGAATCTTTGCTGGACATCAATTTCAATCAACCGGTGTTCATGTTGGTGGACCGGCTTACGGTTTCGGCGGAGGCCCGGACGCGAATTGTGGATGCAGTGGAGACGGCGTACCGGGAATCGGGGGAAGTGATTTTCGATTTGCCTGAGAGTCGGGGTTCGGAGATTGCAGAGGAAAATTCACGAGCAAAGGCGACGGACAGGAGTGTCCGTCCCACACAGGGTGTCCCTCCCACAGGGAGTGTCCGTCCTACACGGTTACGGTTTTCGCAGAGGTTTGAGTGCAAGCATTGTAATTTGCGGTATGACGAGCCGGAGCCGCGGCTGTTTTCTTTTAATAATCCTTATGGGGCGTGCGCGCGCTGCCAGGGATTTGGAAACACGATTGATTTCGATCTCGACCTGGTGATTCCGGACAAAACGAAATCGTTAGGCGAGGGGGCGATCGATCCGTGGAACAAGCCGAAGTACCGGCCCGTGTTTACGGAGATGAAGCGCTTTGCGAAACAGAACGAGATTCCGCTCGACGTGCCCTGGGGAGAACTGGAAGCGGATCAGCAGGAACTTATTTTGTGCGGCGAAGGTGATTTCCTGGGAGTGCGTGGATTCTTTCAGTACCTGGAGAGGAAAAAATACAAGCTGCACATACGGGTGTTTCTGAGCCGCTATCGCGGGTATTCGACTTGTCCGGATTGCCGCGGAAGCCGGCTGCGGCTGGAAGCGCGGCAGGTCAAAATCAACGGACGAAATATTTGCGATGTGTGCGCGATGACGGTGGAAGACGCGGCGAAGTTTTTTGCGGGAGTGGAGTTGAGCGCGGAAGAGGCGGAAATTGCGGAGCGGCTGCTGGAGGAAATCCGCGAGCGGCTGCGGTTTTTGAACGACGTGGGTCTGGAATATTTAACGCTGGACCGGTTGGCGTCGACGCTTTCAGGCGGCGAGGCGCAGCGGATTCAGCTGGCGACTTCGCTGGGATCGCGGCTGGTGGGAACTTTGTATGTACTGGATGAGCCTTCGATTGGGTTGCACAGCCGTGACACGCACCGGCTGATCAAAATTTTGCAGGATCTGCGGGATTTAGGAAACACGATTCTGGTGGTGGAGCACGATCCGGACATTATGCGGACGGCGGACCGGATTCTGGATCTGGGTCCGGGCGCGGGAGAAAATGGCGGGAAGTTGGTGGCGGCGGGGACTTACGAGGAGATTCTGAAGAATCCGGCTTCGCTTACGGGACGTTATTTGTCCGATGACTTGCGGATCCAGATTCCGGCGGTGCGGCGGCAAGCGGGAGCGCAACGGCTCAAGATCAAGAATGTGCGAGCAAATAATTTGAAAGGGATCGACATCGAGATTCCGCTGGGTGTGCTGGTGGCGATTACAGGAGTGTCGGGGTCGGGGAAATCGACATTGCTGCATCAGGTGCTTTATCAGGCTCTGGCCGAGGCGAAGCAGCAGCCTGTTTCCAATGGGGCGCGAGGAACGGCCACTTGGGAAAGTCTTGAGGGTGACCAGCTTATTGACGAAGTGGTGCTGGTGGATCAGTCGCCGATCGGGCGGACGCCGCGGTCGAATCCGGTTACCTATATCAAGGCGTTTGATGCCATCCGCGATTTGTTCGCCTCGCTGCCGGAGGCCAAGAAGCGCGGGTTTGGGGCGGGACATTTTTCTTTCAACATCCCGGGCGGACGCTGCGAGACTTGCCAGGGCGATGGCACGGTCACCGTGGAGATGCAATTTCTGGCGGATGTGGAACTGATCTGCGAGGAGTGCAAGGGCACGCGGTACAAGGCGCAAGTGCTGGAGGTTCGCTACCGGGGAAAAAATATTCACGAAGCATTGAACCTGACGGTGAAAGAGGCGCTGAAGTTTTTTGCCGAGGTGCCTAAGATCACCGAGAAGCTGCGCGTGCTGGATGAAGTAGGGCTGGGATATTTGCGGCTGGGGCAATCAGCGACAACTCTATCGGGCGGCGAGGCGCAGCGGATGAAGCTGGCGGCGCATCTGCAGCCGGCGGCGCGGGAGATTGGGCGGCCCAGTTCGGGGCGGTCGGACGAACCACGCCGGCGGCGGCGATTGCTCTACATTTTTGACGAGCCCACCACAGGACTTCACTTTGACGATGTGAGCAAACTGCTCGCCGCATTCCGCCGCCTGATCGATGCAGGCGGGTCGATTCTGGTGATCGAACACAATCTTGAGGTGATCAAGACTGCGGATTGGGTGATCGATCTGGGGCCGGAGGGTGGGGCGCGGGGCGGCAAGATTGTAGGAGCGGGGACGCCGGAGACGATCGCGAAGCTGCCGGGCTCTTATACTGGAAAATATCTGGCTCGAGTGCTGAACGGACATGGCAGTGGCAACGGAGCGTCGCGTCCCGATGGCAGCAAATAGGTTTCTCGCGAGCATGCTGCTGGCGTTAGCGGCATGCGGAGGCGCAGTTGCGCAGGATGCAAGCCAGTCCCCAGACGCGTCTTCCCTTCCCTCCTCTTCTTCTTCATCTTCTGCGTCTGGGGCGCATCAATCGACTTCCGCGGATCACAAAGCGGTCCATCACATTCGCGTTCCCGATGACGATGCCGCGGCTCCGCTGTCTGAATTAACAGAAGCGGAAGCGGCAATCGAAAAGCAGAATTACCCCGAGGCCGAATCTCTGCTGCATAAATTGTTGGAGCGGGATGCCACAAGCTATGTGGGATGGTT
>JBAVUV010000740.1:0-14912 GCA_049696955.1 Candidatus Sulfotelmatobacter sp.
ATCTGAAGACGGTGCGGGGTGCAGGCTATCGTTTCGACACCCCAAAGTGAAACCACCCAAAGTGAGAACGAAGTGAGAAACAGGATTTTCTTCAAGCTGCTGGCGGCCTTCCTGATCGTCATCCTCGCCGCGGCAGTAACTTTCGACGTCATGCTGGGCGGCGCGTGGGAAGCTTCGTTACGCAACGAAATCGTGCGCAACCTTATCCAGAAGGCGCAGCTTCTGGCTCATCGCGTTGAAACCGACCGCAGCCATTCTCTCGCCGACATCGCCGCCCAGGAGGGCCAAGCCGCCGGCGCGCGCGTCACCATCATCGATCCCACCGGCAAGGTGCTGGCCGATTCCGAGGCGACTCCCAAGGGCGTGGAGAGCGATGCGGCGCGCCCGGAATTCGCTGCAGCCCTGGATGGCCGGATCGGCAGCAATGAGCGCCGCAGCGCCACCGTCGGCATACCGTTTCTTTATGTCGCCGTACCCGTCTCCGGAGGCGCCGTCCGCCTGGCCTATCCGCTCTCCGATTTAGAAGCGGTTTCCGCACAAGTTCGCCGGAGGTTGGCACTGGCTACCGGCATAACTTTCCTTTTCGCGCTCATTGTCGCCGCAGCGGCTGCGCAATGGAGCGCTCGCCGCCTGGAACGCATCGTCGACGTTGCTGCCCGCATTGCCGAAGGCGATCTCCAAGCCCGCATCCTGGAGCCTTCTCAGGACGAAATCGGCCGGGTTGCCGGGGCTATCGATAAGACGGCTCGCCGCGTCGAAGAAAGTTTTGCCGCAGTGAAATCCAGCCAGCGGCAGCTCGAAACCCTGCTTAACAGCATGCAGGACGCCGTGATCGCCGTCAGCGCCGATGGAGTCGTGCAGTGGGCGAATCAGCCGATGAACCGCCTGATTCCGCAGGGGACTCGCCTGCAGCAGCCGGTTGTCGAAACCATCCGCGATCCCGACTTCCTTGCCACAGTCAAGGAAGCCACCACCAGCCGCGAAGTGAAAACCGCCCGCGCTACGTCAATCATTCCTGGACGCGCATTTGACGTAACCGCCGCTCCCTTGCCGGACGGAGGCGCGGTTGCAGTGCTCCGCGATCTCACCGAAACCGAGCGGGTGGAAAAAACCCGCCGCGATTTCATTGCTAACGTTTCCCACGAGCTGCGCACCCCCCTCACATCGATTCAAGGATATGCGGAGACCTTGCTCGACAGTGCTCCGGAAAATGGGGCACCCACGCGCGAGTTTCTGGAAATCATCCGCAAAAATTCCGCGCGCATGTCGCGCCTTACGGAAGACCTGCTGACCCTGGCCCGCGTCGAATCGGGAGAAACGCGCTTCGATGTTGAACCCGTTCCTCCGGCCGAACTTCTTCACGACGCAGAAGAAAGTTTCCGGGAAATCGCACGGCCTCACGGTATCGATCTTCGCATTGCTGACTTGCCCGCCCCAGAGAGTCTGCCCAACGTGCTGGCCGACCGCGAAGCTATCCACCAAGTCTTCTCCAACCTGATCGATAACGCTTTGAAGTACGGAGCTGCCGGTGGACGCATCGTTCTCGGCGCTCGCGTGGTTCCTCATGCCGTGGAATTCTGCGTGCAGGATTTCGGGGCCGGCATTGCCTCCGAGCACCTCCCGCGCCTCTTCGAACGCTTCTATCGCGTCGACAAAGCCCGCTCCCGCGAATCCGGCGGCACCGGCCTTGGGCTCGCCATCGCCAAACACATCATGCTGGCCCACGGTGGCTCCATCCGCGCCGAAAGCGAAATCGCCCACGGGGCGGCGTTTTTGTTTACACTTCCCACCGCGTAAGCTCGCCGCCGCTCATGTGGTAATAAGCATCCAGGTTACCGGGACGCGAATCGAAAAATGACGAAAAATTCACAGCTCCTTAACCCGCCCGGAAAAAAGAAAAACTATCCTTAGGCGTTGACCATTCAGTTATGATTACGGCAAAATCAGAGTCAATCGCTTTGCGCACTCCCACTCCGCGCCACTGGGAGACCTCATGAGTACCGCACGGGTCGAAAGCGTTAGCTCCGAATCAGCTCACCGTCAAGTCGTCCGCCGGACAATCGAAGCCTGTCATCTCGCGAAGGATGCCGCCAGCGCCGCCGCAGAGGGAATCGCCACCGGCTCCGCTGCGCTGCTCAACTCGCTGCGCCAGCGCGAGCGTGAACTCGACACGCTTGACATGGAAATCGACAGCGCCGTCACTTCGATTATCACGGATGTTGAACCCGCCGAGGCCCGCCAACTCCTCGCCTGCATGAAGTTTATGATCAGCCTGGAGCGAATCGGCGACTTGCTGCTCAGCTTTGCCAATAGCGCTCAAGCCGCCGCCGGCCGCATCGATTCCGATGACGTCCGAGACCTCACGCATATGGCTACAATCCTGGAAAAAATGCTTACCGATGTTGGCGAGGCATTCTCCGCCCGCGACGTCGGTAAAGCGGTCGACGTTCTCCGCGCCGATTCCGAAATCGACCGGCTCCGCAACCTTATCTTTCTTCGCCACATTGAGAATCCGGAAAACATTGCCCGCCAGGCCAGCCTGCAGATCATCTTCATGACGCAGTCCCTGGAACGTGCCGGCGATCACGCTAAAAATCTGGCCGAGGAAGTTTGCCATTTCGTCAGCGGCCATACCGTTCGCCACGTCCTCAAGTCTTACGACAAACCTGTCGAACAGATGTTCATCGTCTATCTGCGCCGCCGCGAGCAGCAGTAGCCCCACACGACGGACACTGGCTGTACGCTCGCAGTGCGGTAAGCCATTCAACCAGATTCTAAAGCGGGTTGCGATTCTCAGACCCTGGCGCGGTAATATCTCTCCAATCGTTTGCCGAATCTCGTACCATTTCCTGCGGAGAATGAGCGACATCGCATGAATGTTTATTTGATTGACGGAACCTACGAGCTGTTCCGCCATTTTTACGCTGTGCCCTCCGCCTCGGACGTGAACGGCCAGGAAATCGGAGCAGTTCGCGGTGTGCTGATCTCCGTTTTGTCCATGATCGAGCAAGGTGCAACTCATCTTGGTGTTGCCACTGACCACGTTGTGGAATCGTTCCGCAACGATTTATATCCCGGATACAAAACCAGCGAAGGTGTGCCACAGGAGTTGCTTTCGCAGTTCCCCGTTCTCGAAGAGGCGCTCGAAGCCATGGGCGTGGTGGTGTGGCCCATGGTTTACTATGAGGCCGACGATGCCCTCGCTTCTGCCGCCAGCAAGGCGGCAAAAGATGAAGCCATGAACCAGGTTCTAATCTGCACGCCAGACAAGGATCTGAGCCAGTGCGTGGTGGGTACCAGAGTCGTACAACTGGATCGCAGACGGGACATTGTGCGCGATGAGGCTGGCGTTGTTGCCAAGTTCGGTGTGAACCCGCAATCGATTCCCGACTACCTGGCCGTGGTCGGCGACAGCGCCGACGGCTTTCCGGGTGTGGCCGGCCGGGGCGCAAAAGCTGCGGCGCTGGTCTTATCTCAGTATCCGCACCTCGAAGATATTCCTAAGGACTGGCGAGAGTGGCATCCTTCCATTCGCCGAGCACGACTACTATCCGAATCGCTCTTGAACGTATGGAACGACGCAGTCTTGTTTCGGACCCTCGCGACATTGCGGCTAGATGTGCCGGTTTTCGCCACGATCGCGGACCTTTGTTGGAAGGGCCCACGATCGAACTTTGCCGAATACTGCGAGCGCATGAAGTCTCCGGAACTCTTGCGTCGCGTCGGGGCGGCGAAATCCGGAACATAAGACGAGCTGCACCAGCATCGCATCCGAGGCGGACTCTCAGCTCCTTATTCATAGGGAGTTGTGTTTCGGTACGTCGTCGGCAGGCGCCAAGGGCACGGGTGCAGCGGCGTCGACTCTTCGCTACAATTAACAGTCGCCGGAGGCCATCGTGATCGCTCGTCTTCTCGCTTTCGTTCTGCTCGCCGCTACAGCTTTCGCTCAAAACACGGTTCACTACACTACGACCACTGCCAACGTGAAGTACCTGTTCGCCACCGCCGAACCCGTCGCGCATTTGAACTCCGGTGACATTCTTGACACCAACACGCTTGATTGTTTCGGCAATGTGATCAAGAAGCCCGGCGACACACTGAGCATGGTGAAAGGCGATAACCCGCTGGCAGGCCCATTTTTCGTGGAAGGGGCTGAGCCCGGCGATACTCTCGCCGTCAAAATTCTCGATCTCCAAGTGGATGGGGACACCGGCGTGGGCGTCTTCGCGGCTGGATTCGGCGCCCTCAACGAAACCAATTACACCCCCATGCTGCATGCGCCTCTGCCTGAGAAGATCTGGTTCTATCACATCGATCACGCGTCGAACACCGGAACGTTCAAAGCGCTCGATACTGACTTCTCAGTGAAGATTCCACTACATCCTTTCTTCGGCTGCATCGGGGTCGCGCCGGCGGAGGGTGAGGCGCGCAGTTCCGTGGTTCCCGCGGAGTTCGGGGGGAACATGGATTCGCCCGAAGCCAGCGTCGGCAACACGGTTTATTTTCCAGTGAACGTGAAAGGCGGCCTGTTCTACATCGGAGACGGTCACGCCGCCATGGGTGATGGAGAGATCGCCGGCTCCGCCATTGAAGTCCCGCTGAAGGCGCGCGTGCAGTTGAGCGTGATCAAAGGCCGCACGATCGCATGGCCGCAGTTTGAAAATGACGACGCCATCATGACGGTCGGCGCCTACCGTCCGCTCGACGACGCGCTGCGCATCGCCTTCACCGAACTTGTACACTGGATTCATAAGGACTACGGTTTATCGGAGTTTGATGCCTATGAACTTCTCTCGCAAGTCGGGAAGATTCATCTCAACGAGATGGTCGATCCGAATTATGTGATCGTGGCATCGATTCAGAAAAAATATCTGCCGCCCAAGAAATAGCTACTCACCGGAATCAAAATTCGCCATCATTCCAAGCGTGAGGTTTCTATGAAATCTTCTGCTGACAGCTCGAAGCAACCTTGGCCCGAATTGCCCATTGCAGCATGGCAAGCCACCTGCGACACGCTCCACATGTGGACGCAGATCGTTGGCAAGGTGCGGCTGGCGTTAAGCCCTCTGATCAATCATTGGTGGGAGGTTGCGTTTTATGTTAACGCTCGTGGTCTCACGACTTCGGCGATTCCGTATGGCGAGGGCATTTTTGAAGTCCAGTTTGATTTCATCGACAATAAGCTGACCATCCAGACCAGTTGGCGTCCTGCAAAGAGCATTCCCCTAAAGGCTCAAACGGTCGCCGATTTCTATTCCGACTTCATGTCCGCCCTGCACTCCCTTGGCATCGAAGTGAAAATCTGGACTATGCCGGTTGAGGTCCCGAACCCCGTACCTTTTGACAGTGACACGCAGCACGCATCTTACGATCCCGAATATGTTCACCGATTCTGGCGCATATTGATTTTGTGCGACAGCATCTTTAAGGAGTTCCGCGCGCGCTTTATCGGCAAAGACAGTCCCGTGCATTTTTTCTGGGGAAGCTTCGATCTTTGCGTTACAAGGTTCTCCGGGCGCCGTGCCCCAGAAAGACCTGGCGCCGACCCTGTCACGCGCGAGGCTTATTCCCATGAGGTTATCAGCGCCGGATTTTGGCCGGGGGGCGGCGATGTGAAGGGCGCGGCTTTCTACGTTTACGCAGCGCCCGAGCCGGCAGGCTTCTCCGAACAGAAAATTAAGCCTGCGGCAGCCTTCTATCATCCGCAGATGAAGGAGTTTCTACTGATGTACGACGACGTTCGCCAGGCTGACTCGCCGCGAGAGGCCTTGCTTGATTTCCTGCAGAGCACCTACGATGCAGGAGCAAACCTGGCGCACTGGGATCGCAAAGAACTGGAACGAGCTTGAACTCTAAAATCATGTTTTGAACTCGAGACCGTGGGAGATAAAAAATGTCGGGCAAATGCAAACATCTGGATCAAATCAAAATTACGACTACCGATAAGGACGTCTGCGAGGACTGCATTAAAACCGGCGACACCTGGGTGCATCTGCGGTTGTGCATGGTTTGCGGGCACGCAGCTTGCTGCGACTCTTCCAAGAATAAGCATGCCACTAAACATTTTCATCACGAACACCACCCTGTGATGCGCTCGATTGAGTCGGGAGAAAATTGGATTTGGTGTTACGTCGATGAAATGATTGTCGGAGAAGCCGCCGCGTAAGATTGTTTCCACAAAGGTAAGCTGGGGAAGAAAAAGGCAGGAAAAAATTGAAAGGGCCGTTACATTGGTTATGCTCTAGCTGCCAACTCCTGCGAGGGAGTCAACCGCGTGGACGCATGTACCGTCACAGCCCCTTGATGCGATCACTGCTTTCGCAGTCCCAAACCCCAACTGATCCTCGCAGAACCGTCGGTTTTTTCAGGTTTGGCTGCCTCTCGGGTTGCCCCGCTTGGCTGATCACCCAGTCTACCTCGGGTCAGCAAGGTTTATTTCGCTGTCCCTTTCGACCGTCGACGAAAGCAACCTTAACAGAGCGTTCATAAAAGTCAACGCAAACTATTGGTGCAGTGCCCGCATCCAACCCTGTGAAAAACGGAAGGGGCAACTTGTTGTAGAGTCGTCTTTTAGAGATTTCTGTTTTGGATTGGGACCGGATTTACACAGAAGTTTGCACATTCCTGATTGCGAGGGAAAAATCGGCGCCGAACCCAATATTGATCTTGACGCCGCCGCGTTCTCGGCGCATCTTGCTGATAGCGGTACTGCAGTGATGCCAGAACTCGTAGCCTATGTGGACGGCGGCTCTCAGGGAAACCCTGGGCCATCCGGTATTGGGGTGATTATTGATGGCTGCGACAGCGGCCCCATCCGCATCGCCAAATGGATTGGACATCAGGACAACAATGTTGCCGAGTATGTGGCTCTCATGGAAGCCCTGCAGTATGCCGTCGCCTTAAATGCCAAGGCCCTCCATGTGTATTCCGATTCCGAGGTCGTGGTTCGGCAGATGCGCGGCGAATATACCTGCCGCAGCTCTCGTCTTTACTCACTGCACTGGACCTGCCGCAAACTGGCTCGCGCTCTAAATTTCTCCATCTCTCACGTCTCGCGCGAGAACAATGCCGAGGCGAATCGCCTGGCGAATACGGCCGTGCGCCAGCGTTCGGTCTAGCAATCAACAAACTGCGTGTGCTGAACGCCGTTGTTGAACAACGAACGGCGAATGAAGCCATTGCCTCCCGGTACTTCCGTGTGAGTTTCGAGTTACCACACTTCTTGACACTGGTCCCTCTGCGAGCGAGACTCCAATTACCACCTCGTCAAAATTAAGTCTTTCGTTGAATGGACCATTACTCGATTCTCGACCATTCCTCGTCTCCGGCTGCGGGATTCACCTCGGCTGCCGGCGCGAGTGTGCCGCAATCGTCAAGTATTTCCGCGAAAATTGCCGCCGCCAATACGCTTCTGCCGTCCCCTTCGGAAACCGTACCGCGCTTTCCCGGCAAGGATGTCGGGCGCTCGCTCGCTGAAATGGCGCACCGCGATCTTGATGCCGCGCTGCAACTGCTGGCCGAACGCGCCCAATACATTACCGGAGCCAGCGGCACGGCAATCGCTCTGCGCCGCGGCGAACACAATGACATGGTTTGCCGGGCGGCTGCCGGTTCGAGCGCCCCCGATCTCGGGGCACTCCTTTCCATGGAACATGGACTATCAGGAGAATGCGTTCGCACCCGCCAGCTATTGCGTTGTGACGACGCCGAACGCGATCCGCGCGTGAACCGCGAGGTTTGCCGCGAGCTGGGTATTGCCTCGGTGATTGTGATGCCCATCGTCGGCGACGAGCAGGTGCTCGGCATCTTCGAACTTCTTTCTGGCAAACCGCGCGCCTTCGATGAGCGCGACCTTTCTGCGTTGCTGCGCCTCAGTGAAATGGTCGAGGCCGCCGTCAGGCACACCTTGCCCGCGCAGATCGCGCCTCAGCCCCGCCAGGTGGCGGCTGAGGAGAAACAACCGCCTGTAGAAAAGGCAGTTGAAGTAAAGACTCCTCTGCCTGAGCCTACCGCCGCAGTAAGTTCGTACGCCGCTCCGGTTCTTGCGTCGCCCGCAGTTCCGCCACAGGAGACTCCGTCAGAAAAAGAAATAGCTGAACCAGCCGCAGGGAAGAAAGCGCTGTTCTGGTCGGCCGCAGTCCGCGCCCAGGGTATTGAACCACCCAATCCTGAGGCAAGCGCAGTGCCACCGGTCTTGAGGAATTTTCAGAAGTGCCAGGCTTGCGGATTTCCCGTCTCGCAAGGCCGCACGTTCTGTGTGGAGTGCGAAGAGAAACAGTGGCGGGGGCAACGGATTGCTCAGCCGCCAGTCCAGCAGGCGCCGGTCCCGCAGCAATCAAATCAGCTTCAGTCACCCGAGTTGAAGCAATCCATCCTTGATAAGAACACGCAGGAAATCGATAAGAACGCGCAGGAAATTTTTATTCAGGATTCTCACCCGGATCAATTATCGATGCCGCTGATAGTAGAGAGCGAAGCCGCTGTAGCGGTTCCCAAATCCGAAGTCACCAAGATTCCCCAAGAAGCGAAGCCAGTAGCATCCTCCGCAGTCGAAGCGACGGCCCTATCGCAAACTTTGGCGACAACCTCACTGCCTTCGTCTTCCGACGCTGGGGCCAACGCCCCAGCCGATGCGTTGTCCTCGAACGAGGCTGCTCTGTTTCTGAGCTCGGCGTTACACTCCGAGTCTTGGTTTGCGTCGAACAAATATGTTCTCATGGCTCTGCTTGTAGTCGCCCTCGTTATCGGCGGAATCGCCTGGCTACGCTGATTCCTTCGCTCTTCTCTTTTCTTTAATTCCTGCGGCTGCAACCGATTACAATTCCTTTCCTGATCGCAAAGCAAATTGGGAGGTTCCATGGTCCCGCCCGCTGTCTCGCCCGATAAACGAGCGGCTATACGATGCTGGTTGCTGTTCCTGCTGTTGACCTCGCTCGCCGCCGCCCAAAGTGCGGAGCAGCGTACCTCCTTGTCGTTGGAACGCGCCCGCAAACAACCGCAATTGCTGCTGGCCTTCCTCCATGACTTGCCCAAGGGCGGAGATCTTCACAATCATCTTGACGGAGCGATCTACGCCGAAGATCTGGTGGATTTCGCCGCCGACGCCAGCCTGTGCGCGGACCGCACATCTTCGCGCCTGCTGGCGCCGCCATGCGATCCCTGCGAGACTTATACCGCCAAACCGGCCGCCCGTTGCGCTTACGGCGACCACGTTCTCTACAACCAGATGATCGATGCCTGGTCGATGCGCAACTGGAAGTCCGGAGATGAATCCGGCCACGATCATTTTTTTGCCACGTTCGATAAATTCGGCTTGGCCTCGCACACCCACGTGGCTGAGGCAATCGCCGCCGCAACCAATCGCGCCGGCATGGATCATCTGCAATACGTAGAGCTCATGCACACCGCCGACGCGGGCGCGGCGGCACGGTTGGCGGAGAAAGTCGAATGGAATCCCGATTACGCCAAGATGCGGGACTCACTGCTGGCGTCTGGTATGAAAGACGTGGTTTCAGAAACGAGCAAGCGGCTCGCCGCGGACGATGCTCGCGCCCGGGAAATTCTGAAATGCAGAACACCGGACGCTGCTCCCGGCTGCAGCGTCACTGTTCGCTATCTTTACCAGGTTCTCCGCGGATTGCCGCACGAAATTGTCTTCGCACAGATCCTTCTAGGTTTCGAGTTGGCCTCGTCCGATCCGCGATTCGTCGGACTGAACCTGGTGAATGCCGAAGACTGGTACGTTCCCATGCACGATTTCAACGAGCACATGGCTATGCTGGATTACCTGCACAGCGTTTATCCCAAGGTGCACATCACCCTGCACGCCGGCGAACTTGCCATCGGACTCGTCCCCCCGGAAGATCTCACATTTCACATTCGCGCTTCCGTCGAGCGCGGCCACGCCGAGCGCATCGGTCACGGTGTGGACGTGGTGAATGAAAATGATCCCATCGGCTTGCTTCATGAAATGGCGGAGCGCAACGTATTAGTCGAAATCTGCCTGACTTCGAACGACATCATCCTGGGCGTGAGCGGGGACGATCATCCCCTACCGGTCTACATGAAGTACGGCGTTCCCGTAGCCCTTGCCACCGACGATGAGGGCGTGAATCGCTCCGACATGACTCACGAATACTTACGCGCAGTCGAAACCTATCATCCCTCCTACGTGGATTTGAAGCGCATGGCGCGGCAAAGCCTGGAGCACAACTTCCTGCCTGGACAAAGCCTTTGGACTGACACAAAGTTGGTATTTCGCATGGTGCCAGCTTGTGCGGGAAGTGTGGCAGGCGCGGAGAAGCCTTCTCCAGCGTGCCAGGAATTTCTGGCTGCCAATGAACGAGCCGAAGAGCAGTGGAAACTTGAAGGCGAGCTCGCAAAGTTCGAAAAAAACCATTAGAGGCGCAAAGGCAAAAGTAGCGCCATCGCGGCGATCGCTGGGAGATCTGCGTTCTTGCTGCCCAGCAGGCCCACTTCAGTTTGACCCTCTGGCCTGAGTTCCTTACACTTGAGAGTGTTCTCCGCCGGACACGCCCTCATTCTGTGGAGGTTTTCCTGAGGTTATTCTTTCGAGTTTCTTTGTTGGGAGCCTTGTTGGCGCTCGGGCCGTTCTGCCTCGGGCAGGAGCATTCGTTTCCGATTTCGCTCGACAGCAACGAGACACTCTTTTCCGTGCTGACCGCTCTCAACTCGTGCGGATATGACCAGGATTTGGACATCTCCGACACGACCCGGAGCAAGGTGCGGGAAGAAGTGCAGAAGGTTCTCCGGCAATCGGAGGAGGCTGAAGCGGCGCGGACTGCGCTGTGCGAGTTCTACCAGGGCCATACCCCGGACCGGAACACGAATCGCAGCTTGTCACCCTACATTTCACTGGCGTTGTACATGGACGGTCCGCCGCACTTTGCCCCCCGCATCAAAGAAGAGGACTTACCACCGGACGCTTATTCCATCGCGGCTTTCGGAACCGAGCTGGAACATTTCTACGACAAGGTAGGACTGCATTCCATCTGGGAGCGGCATCGCAACGACTACGCAGCGGCCATGAACCGTTATCACGAGCCGCTGGCGAAGATGGTCTTCAACACCGAAATTTATTTGAAGCAGCCGTCGTCGCAATATCTGGGGCGGCGGTTCACGATTTATCTGGACTTCATGGGCTCGCCCAATGAAACCGATGCCCGGAATTATGGGACAGATTATTACGTGATCGTGTTCCCGGCTCCCAGCACGGCGGGAGCGGCGCCGCAGATGGCGTTAAAGATGGACCAGATCCGGCATACGTTTCTGCACTATGAACTGGACCCACTGGCGGATAAACACTTTACTGCGATCAAGCGGCTGGAGCCGCTGCTGCAATCGGTGAAGCGCGCTCCCCTTGAGGAGAGTTTCAAGACAGATATCTCGTTGCTGGTAACGGAGTGCCTGGTGCGCGCGATCGAGATCCGAACCAGCGGCGGTAAGCAAGCGGTGGATGAGGCGATGCGTGCCCAGGCAGTGGACGACGCCGTGAAACAAGGCTACATTCTGACGCGGACGTTTTATGACGGCGCGGTGGCATTCGAAAAAGATCCAGCGGGCATCCGCGAGGCGTATGCCGGTCTTCTTGAAAGCGTCGACTTAAAAAAAGAAGAGGCGAAGGCATCTGCGATTCAGTTTGCCAGCAAGACTTCGCCCGAACTGGTGCAGCTATCGCGTCCGGAGGAGCGCCGCATGCTGTTGAGCGCAGAGAGGCGGCTGGCTGCGGGCGATGCCAAGGGCGCGCAGGAACTGGCGCAGCAGGCGCTGGATAAGAAAATTGGAGACCAGGGTCGAGCTTTGTTTATTCTGGCGCAAGTCGCCGTGGCCAACAAGAATCGGGACGGCGCCGAGGACAATTTTCAGAAGGCGATTGAAGCGTCGAAAGATCCCAAAGTGGTGGGATGGTCTCACGTGTATCTGGGAAGAATTATGGATATGAAAGAAGATCGCGACGCGGCCGTGCAGGAGTATCGAGAAGCATTGAATGCGGCCGGGCAACTCCCTGAGATCAAGGCAGCGGCGGAGCGCGGGTTGGCCCAGGCGTACGAGCCTCCGGCCAGACCGCAGCCGCAATAAAGGAATGCTTCGCGGATAAAATGGCAAGAGCATTTAGAATGCGAGTGGATCAATTTCGAGGTGTGAAGGCATGGTGGTGCAAGGAGAACGCATGAAGCGCAGAGCAATTATTACGATTATTGCTATCTTTGGAATAGCAGCCCTGGGTTTTGGTCAGGACAAACCGGCGGCGCAGAGCGCGCCGGCAGGACAAGCGGCGGCACCGGCGGGAAAACGTCCGCCACAGGCGAAAACTCAACCGGAGTTCGACGCGTATAAAACGGCTGCGGCGATCACGGATCCGGCGGCACAAGAAAAAGCGGCGGATGATTTTGCGGCAAAATTCCCGGACAGCGAGTTGCGGCCGCTGCTTTATAAATCGGTGATGCGCTCCTACCAGCAAGCCAACAATGCCGACAAAATGCTGGCCATGTCGCAGAAAATTTTGACTTTTGATCCCGACGATCCGGACGCGCTGCTGGGCGTGGCCCAGGTGCTGGCCGAGCGCACACGCGAAACTGACGTCGACAAGGATCAGCGGTTGGCGGAAGCGAGGAAGGATGCACAACGTGCGCTGGTCACCGTGGACACCGATATTCCTACCGCGAACCAACCGCCGGATAAGATCGAGGCCTACAAGGGCTTTCTTCGATCTGAGGCTTACGAAATTATCGGAACGCTGGACTTCAACGCCAAGGACTGGGCAAATGCGGAAGCCAATCTGAAGAAATCGATTGACGCGTTTCCGCAGCAGCCGGATCCGGTCGCGGTGTTTCGACTGTCAGTTGCCATGGATATGCAAAACAAGTATCCCGAGGCGTTGAAATACGCCAATCAGGCAGTGGATTTAACCAAGCCTGGCACCAATGCCGGGGATGCGGCGCGGAAAGAAAAAGACCGGCTGATTCAGTTGATCGGCGGCATCAGCGAGCCTCCTGCGAAATAAGGGCGAGCCTGACGCGAGATTCCGTCGTCGCAAAGAACGCGACGCTCAGATCGTCGCCGGGCAAAGTCGCTTGCTCGTGATGGCATTCAACCTCGGTTACTGGCTCACGCTGAGCATTCATGAAGGAACGGGAAATTACCGCGCTGGAGACGACGCTGCGCTACCACTTTCACCGGCGGGGCGTGATCGAGCAGGCGATTACCCACAGCTCGCAGGCGCGAGAGCAGGAGTCGCAGCAATCGGGCGAAAATAAATTCAGAGTCAATGACAACGAACAGCTCGAGTTTCTAGGCGACGCGATTCTAGCGCTGGTAACCAGCGAAGAGTTGTTCCAGCGGTTTCCGCAGTTTCGTGAAGGCGAACTCTCGAAACTGCGTGCTCATTTAGTGAGTGAGCGGCATTTGATCCAGGTGGCGCAGCAGCTTGAATTGGGCCACTATCTCCGTTTGGGACGCGGCGAGGAGAAGAGCGGCGGGCGGAGCAAGACGGCTGTACTGGTGGACGCGCTGGAAGCCGTTCTGGCCGCCATTTACCTGGATGGAGGAATGCCTCCGGTCCGGGAATTTATTTTGCGGGAGATTCTGGCCCCTGAACTGGAGCGCATGGAGCGGCAGGGAGGCGCGCTGCCAATGACCGATTTCAAGTCCGCCCTGCAGGAGACCTTGCAAGGATTAGGGATGGCGCAGCCTTCTTACGTTCTGGTGGAAGAAGCGGGACCGGAGCATCGCAAAACATTTACGGTGGAAGTTCGTCTGCAAGCGAAAGTGAACGGGGACGCGGAATTCGTGGGACGCGCGCAAGGTTCAACCAAGAAGACGGCGGAGCAGGACGCGGCGCGGCAGTTACTGTCCTATCTGGCGTCGCGGCCACAGTCCGCGGGAGCCAGGCTGGCGCGAGGATCGCGATCCGTGGAACAGCACTAGAGTTAGCGGGATGTGCGTGGAGTCAATGAATTCCCCAAGTCGTTTATCGGAACCGAAAAGCCAGTACTCGGGTGAACCTTCCTCGGGTGAACAGTCCCCGGCGGATTCCTTGCCCGTGGTTTTGCCTGACGATCGCGTGGGCGTGCCTTCGTGGTCGAGTCGGGATTTACCCGGCGGCCGACCGCCGGTGGATCATGGGACGACCTGGGCGCGGAGTTCGGGGGCGATTGGTTCCATACAGTCTTTGCTGGGAACTGTAGTCATTGCCGTATTCGTGATCACATTTGTAGTGCAGGCGTTTCAGATTCCGTCTCCTTCCATGGAGAACACACTTCTGGTCGGCGATTATCTGCTTGTAAACAAGTTGTGCTATGGAGCAGGAGGCATCGGAGACTTCCTGATGCCATATCGCCATGTGCAGCGCGGTGACATCGTGGTATTTCACTATCCCGTGAATCCCGCACAGCATTTCGTAAAGCGAGTGATAGGCGTGCCGGGAGACCGTGTACGGTTGATTAATAAGCGCGTTTTCGTGAATGGAGTGCCGCTGAAGGAGCCTTACGCTCACTTTAGCAAGTCGGCGAACGACCTGTTCCGCGATAATTTTCCGCGGCTGGACGTGGCGGCGGGCGAGACACCGGAGTGGTGGGTTCAGTTGGGCAAATTGGTCGAGGATGGACAGTTGATTGTTCCCCAGGGACATTATTTTGTGATGGGAGATAACCGGGACGACAGCTACGACAGTCGTTACTGGGGATTCGTGCCACAAGCCAACATCATTGGCAGGCCCTTGTTGATTTACTGGTCGGTAAAAGAGACAGACGGCGAGGTTACTGCACCAGTTACGGTGGCGGGTAAACTGGCGCACTTTGCCTACGCGATAACCCACTTCTTCCGGATTACCCGCTGGAACCGCACCTTGCGGCTGGTGAATTGAAGTTTGTGCAGATAAGATAACGCTGCAG
>JBAVUV010000741.1:0-2236 GCA_049696955.1 Candidatus Sulfotelmatobacter sp.
GGCACAGTAGCGACAGCAGCCGGTGCGGTAGCCATGACGAATGCGGCTGACGTTCAAATGGTGAACAAGCGCGTTTCTGACCTCGATGACTACAAAACCGTTGCCCAGGCCGTAATCTACTACCCTAGCGGCCAGTACACTTTGGATGACGCCGCAAAGGCGGATCTTGACAAGCTTGCCGCTCTTGCATTGCAAACGGATGGTTACATGATCGAGGTCGCGGGCTATGCCTCGAAGACCGGAACGGTAGATGCCAACCAACAACTCAGCGAGGATCGTGCTTCCGCAGTGGCCAATTATCTTCGGAACACTGGGAGTATCCCGATGAGGCGGATCGTTGCACCAGCAGGTTACGGCTCTACTCATCCTGACGCTGAAAATACGGACCCCCAGGGACGTGAGCTCAATCGGCGTGTCGATGTCAAGCTCATCGTGAACAAGGGGCTCCAGGGAGCCATGTAGTTGAGGTGTCTTACTCCGATTTAAATTAGCAACTTCTCGCAAGGTGCGTTGTACCGGGTATATAAAAATCCTCGGGCAACGCACCCATTGTTTTGTGTCATATTACGCCAGAACAGGAGACTTCATGAGTGTGAAAGAACGCATCCTAATCACGATTTGTGGGATTGGTTTGGGCCTGGGCGTAGCAAACGCACAGGTCATTATCCATGCAGGCCCACCACCGCCTGTTATTGTTGAACGGCCGGGACCACCTTTGCATGCTGGATGGGTTTGGGTTCCTGGGCACTATCGATGGTACGGAGGCCGGTATGTGTGGGTGCGCGGTAGCTGGGTCAACCCGCCTCGACGGGGAGCTGTGTGGATTCCCGGCCGCTGGGCGCCTCGCGGCGGAGGCTATGTCTACATCGCCGGGTCCTGGCGTTAGCGCGTACTGAATTCATCTGCTTCGACCTTTACCCAGGCCCGCCACAAGGCAATCTCAACGGACTGGCACAGCCGATTGGCTCTGAGTAAGGTTCAAGGCGAACCCAGTTATGAACTGAAAAGAGTTTTTCTTGTATCCGATTTGGGGATTATTCAAGAAGTTATCGATCGTCGATACGGAAAAGGCCAGCTTCTTGTAGATGGGCAATCTTAGCGAGCTGTGGCCCGAGGCGGAGAAGGCGCTGGCATTGTTCCATGCGATGTCCGCCAGAATCTTTTCATCAAACTGGAGCTTGCCCCACTTCCGCGTGTACTCCTCGGTCAGTGTCGATGCGATCAGGTGGAGCTCGAGTGCTTCCACGTCAACGCTTGGATTTGCTTGGAATTGTTGACTTTCGTAGTGCAGATCGGCTGTGATATCAAGCTCACGCTCCTTGTTCTTGAACAGAGTCGCGCCGATACCGCCGCCGTATTTCTGCTGGAGTACAAGGCCCTGGGCATAATTGTGATCGAGAGAAAACACCTGCAGATAGTAGCCACGCGGGCTAAAGTATTCGTCTCGTTCCCCACCTACGTGGAAGATATTGGTGATCGTTGTTTCAGTGCCAGGCTGCGTCGTCTTTCCTGCACTCAGCGTGAAGTCTATCGTCGTGCGCAGCTTCGGCTCCAGCCAACTCACCGTCGGAATAGACCGCTTCAACTTTGTATCTACCTGGTAGAGGGAGGTGTTTTGGGTGGAGAAGATCATCGAAGTACCGGTGGTGATGTGCCCATCCCAACCTGACCTAAAGCCTATCTTCCTGTTTATCTCTTTCTGATACGTAACATCGTCGACGACAGATGCGATTTTAGAGGCAGGTATCTCTTTTGCGGCGGCGGCCGCCTCCTTAGCGGCACCCGGCTTTGCTTCGGGCTCTGGCGGTGCTGCACTTATCTCTGGTTTGGGCGTGGAGATGGGAGAGACTACGATTCCCTTTTCGCCAATCTTTATCGCTCCCTGGGGCACCTTTGCGCTGTCTCTGGCATCTTTCACATCTTTGGGGACTACTGCAAAGTCGCGCTTGGACTTCAATTCTTTGACGTTCTCCCACTTTACCGTGACTTCGCCGGCCAGGTCGGTCTTGAATTTGATCTCAGTTCCGGTGGAGTTCAGCAGTTGCCCGGTTAGTTTGTCGTCGTTCTTGAGGGTCAGCTCTTCCTTGATCTCAGGTTCCTTTTTTGTTTCCGGCTTTACCGGCTTCTTGGCGGTGCTTTGCGCCAGCCCTGAAGCAGTTGTCAGAAGGAAGAGCGAGAGAGTCGCCGCAAGCGTCCTATGAAAGCGACCTTCACGAACTCGCGCAATGGTTAGCAT
>JBAVUV010000742.1:0-1876 GCA_049696955.1 Candidatus Sulfotelmatobacter sp.
ACCTAAAGGACGACCGTATGCGTGGCCGCGTAGTTCCCTATCGTTGAAAGGCAAATCCCATGGAAGACAAACCATCAAATGCAGAGCAAGCAATTCCACCCGAGCAGGTCGCAGCCAAGGTAGCTATCCTCGCCGAATGCGAGCGATTAGCCGAGGCCGGAATCACGTTTGCAGCCGTCCACTTCGATGGCTCAGGCGATGAAGGCGCAAGCGAAGATATCAAGTGCTACGCCACTGAAGATTACGCTTACGAAGAAAGCGAAGTTCAAGAATCGAACCTCTCGCACCTGCAGGAACATTTTGAGGCTCTGGTTCCCTACGGCTACGAGAATGATTGTGGAGGCTTCGGCGACGTGATCTTGAACGTGAAAACACGCAAGATCACAGTAGAGCGCAACGATCGCTTTGAAGACTACACGACCTCGAGCTATGAGGTTTAACCATGGCTCACCCAATGAAGCACGCCGAAAGCAGTGCCAGAAGATTCGCAGGCAGGCCCGAGGATTACCTTCCGATCCACAACTGGTTTGACGAGTCCAAAGCCTTCCTCCCAGACTTCCGCCACCGCGCTCTTCGGCACCATGCCGAAGGCGTTTTCTTGTGTGAACGTATCTTCGGTGTCGTGATTACCAACAGCGAAGGCCGGCAAGTTCCAGTGCGCTATATCGCGGAACAGCATGTAAAGGAAGACTTGGGGCGGATCCCTACCGTCCAAGACTGGCTGACGCAAATCAAGCCCCAGCGTTGGATGTATGGTCAACGCCTCGAAGGCAGTCCCTCTAAAGCTTAGCCGGATTCTGGCGGAGCGTGTCGTTGCCTTCCCACTCACCAATTCTCTACGGTTTGTGACTTTCTCTTTGTTTGTTCCGGCAAGTTAAGAAACGGAGGTGCCTGTGAACAGTTGCATCTCCGCAGTCCAACACTTGCGTCCGCTCCGGGGAGGCGCACAATCCCACCTGCTAAGGGCATCCGACGGCCTTTGCTATGTCACCAAGTTCCAGAACAATCCCCAGCACATCCGAGTGCTGGCGAACGAGATGCTAGCCACCAAGTTAGGTCTGGCGCTCGGGCTGCCGATGCCGCGGGCAGAAGTGATTGAAGTCTCCGATTGGTTCATCCAACACACAGAGGAACTACGACTCGAGTTGGGTGGTTCGAAGATTCCGTACCGGAGCGGCACGCAATTGGGATCGCTCTACGTGGGCTGCGAGAGTTCTGGCATGACACTCGACTACCTGCCCCGCGAATTGTTAGAGAGCGTTTTTAATGTTGAGGACTTCCCTCGGGTTCTTGTCTTGGACAAGTGGACATGCAACAGCGACGGCCGACAGGCAATCTTTTACCGGAAAGCGGCGCGAAGCCAGCGATACACAGCCACCTTCATTGACCAAGGCTATTGCTTTAATGCGGGCGAGTGGACGTTTCCAGACTCTCCCGCTCGAGGCACATACGCGAACAATTGCGTTTACGGGGGTGTCATGGGATGGGAGGCGTTTGAACCAGCGCTCAGCCGCGCCGAGGAGATCGACGCTCACACTATCTGGCAGCTTGCGGCCGAAATCCCGGAAGAGTGGTACGAAGGAGACCGTGACGGTCTTCATCGATTGGTGGAGACACTGCACCATCGCCGTGGGGCGATTCGGAAGTTGATCACCGAATTTCGTCGGTCGAGCCGGAGCCCCTTTCGGAACTGGCGCGACTCGGTTGTGGATTCTGCCATGCCTCTCGCGGCAAGAGATTGATCGCTCGAGGCACAGCGTTTGTAATTGACACCGGTGTGCAAGCGCCGAGTTTTTGGCACAGAGCACTAGCAAAGGAGGATCAGTATGGTCGAGAACAATCCTCCGGCTCCTCCCGATTTCGCCCGCCCTCTAGT
>JBAVUV010000743.1:0-2813 GCA_049696955.1 Candidatus Sulfotelmatobacter sp.
GAGTATCCCACCACGGAGCCTGAAAGTGGTGCCAGGCAAAAATGATCACCCACAGCGTCGCCACATACAAACCCACGCGCGCCGGCCATCTGCGTACCCCCAGCGCAAGGAACAACGTAAACGGAACACCCAGACAAAGCGTCCAGCGCCAGGGAAACTGCATGAAGCGCATCTTTGGAAGGATATTCCAAAACAAATTTGTGATCGGCAGCATGAGCACCGTACAAGCCGCGCCCCAAGCCACCAACGAACCCCAGAGTTCGGGGTCGCGCTTGCGCCACCCTCGCGCCGCCCAAGCCGCCACCATCGTCAAAACAATCTCTGCCACCACCACCCACGAAATCACGCGATTGAAGGCATCGTGCTCCGCGTCCGTTGTATGGACGAACAAAAAATTATCCAGCGGACGCGATCCCGCCGAAACCGCCTGCGCAATATCCACCCACTTCTGCTCATAGACCGCGGGAAACAAATAAAACGCGGCAATCGCCGCACCTAAAATGACCGCAACCGCACCCGTCAGCAGAATGCGTGCCGATCTCCTCTGCCAGGCGATAACTAAAATCAGCAACGCCATCGAATAATGAATCATCACCGCCGCCGGAGCATTCACCAGCCACGAAGCCGCCAGAACCAGCGCCAGCAAAATCGTTCCGCGCGGGCGTCCTTCTTCCGCGCGCAACAACAGCAACAGCAGCAGTGGCAGCAGGCTCGCCGCCAACAGTTCGGCGAACGCACTCCGCCAATACACAATCACCAGATGATAAGGATTCACCGCATACAGCACGGCCGCGAAAGTTGCGTCGCGCCGGTCCAGCCAGCGCCGCGCCAACAAAAACATAGACGCGCCCGCCGCCACCAGCGCCAGCCAAATGTAGATATCCGAAACCACCACCCAGGGAAAAACCGCGCTCAGCCCCGCTCCCAGGGTCCACGACGCGGGCGGATAAAAGATGAATCGCGGCTCGCCATAGCCGAAGTCCGCCAGCGCCGCCCAGCGCGGATAACCAATCCCGTGTTTCCATTGGGAGAGAACTTCCAGCCACGAGTAAAGATGGAACTCCACATCGTGTCCCGAAGGAGTTCCGAAAAAAAAGAAGGGAATCTCAACTGCGAATGCCGCCGCGGCGATATAAAAAATCGGTTTCCAGGCGAGTCTGCTGGTATTGGAAAACTCCGCTGCGGTGGGTTTCGCACGATCAGCCTGTCCGGATTTTCTGCTCGTCGCCAGCTTCGCTTACCCAGCCTCTGTGCGCAAGCATATCTTAAGTTGCTGCCCGTGTTTCCACAACGGCTTGAACGCGCACAGGCGATGTCAATCATCCCGGCGTGTCAACCCTATTTCAATTTCATCCAGATTTAACATTCCTGAAACCATCGCACAACAATCATTCGTTAGCCTGCTTGCATTAGGGGTGGAACAGACCACGGAGACTGAGGAGCCCGAGTCAAAGACGGGTTCGGGTTCTTCTTTCTCCGGTACTAACCCGCAGGCCCTTTCGCACATCCTGCTATCGCTGCCCAGTCTTTCCCGCCGGGCGCTAATCTCGAGTTCTCCCGCCGCCTGCCACGAGATTAGCGCCGCATTGGTAATGAGTGTCTGTGAATTGTTCGGCGTCTACTCGACAGCAGGCATGGCATGAAAGCTTCTGGAGTCCGAGAGGAAACAATGCAGTTCAAAAAGATATCGGGAGAAGTTAGAAAGGATGCTACGTGGTGACGGCTTCGCCAGATCGCTGGCGGCGGAGTTCCTCAAGAAAATCATCCTCTTGCATGTTGGTAGCCTGGCGCAACAATTCGAGCAAAGGATCCTGCAGCTCTTCGTCTTCCGAGCTTGCGCTTGCGGCACCCGGAGCCGGTTCAAACTGGCTTACGTCCGCGACCAGGGCGCGCGGTGAAACACTCATTTCCAGCATGGATTGCGGGCAGCCGCGAAGAAAGCTGATCAGATTGCCCACCTGGGCTCGTTGTTCCGGGGTGCGCGAAGGAAACTCCACTCCCATCCCGTAGCCGGGATGAGCCACTCGTACCATTCCTTCCGTGTGCACCGCCATTTCGCCCGCACGCAAACAAAGATCAACCAGCGCGCGTTCCGGGAACGGAGAATCAGTTTCCACGTAGCACCCGCCCAGGCTTAAATCGGTGAGCTTGCAGTGGGGAACGGTCTCATCCTCGCCCGCCCGCAGGGCCGACGCAGCCGAGTGTAACCACTCCTGAAGTTGCGTCCTTATGGATTCGTCCAAATCCAGAAAGTGCACTCCGGTTTGCCCGTTCGGCTTTGCCCACGCCACTTGCCCGTGAGCATCAATTTCCAGCGATGCGTCGGGCAGCGCGAAGCGGAATTTCAGCAACGCCGCCGGAACCTGAGGTTCGGCGGTCAGAACATCCATACCGGTCTCGCTGAGGTCGAGAAGAATTCCCTCCATGGTGCGCTTATCCGGCAAGCTGAGCTCCACCGGAGCCTGCACCGGAACTCTGTAAGCGCGCCGGCGCTCGCGGTTCAGCAGGGCACTCACTGCCCGCAATCCGGCCTTCGCTTTCTCCTCCGAGAGCGGCTTATAGAGAACAAAATGCGCCCCGCTGCTCAGAACTTCCCGCACTTTGGCCCGTTCCGCCACCAGGGCCACCGTGACCGGGGCAACTCCCGAGTTCAACTTCTGCGCTTCTTCGAACACTTCGGCTGCCGCTTTTACATCTTCAAAATCGAGAATCAGAGCGTCGAATCTCTGCTGCCGAAGACGATCAACCGCCGTCGCCAGGTCGCTGAAGCGCTCCATCGCGATCCCGGACGCAGGCAACACCCGGCCCAGGAC
>JBAVUV010000744.1:0-3964 GCA_049696955.1 Candidatus Sulfotelmatobacter sp.
GCAGTTCCTGAAGGGGAGCTGGCACTACGGCGAGCTGGATGCGGTGAAGGCGTTCGGCGAGAACTTTGTGATGCGGCAGATGGGGCGCGGGTTTGTGAAGATTGTGGGAGCGGAGACCGATCCTGAGGATGTCCGTCTGGTGGAAGAAGCATGGGCGGAGGCGCGGGTGGCGATCCTGTCGGGCGAGTGGGATCTGGTGGTGCTGGACGAGATCAACTACGCGATCAGTTATGGCATGTTGGACCCGGCGACAGTAGTAGAGACTCTGAAGGCGAAGCCGGAAATGGTGCATGTCATCTTGACGGGAAGGAACGCGCACCCCACAATTGTCGAGGCTGCCGACACGGTAACGGAGATGCGGCAGGTGAAACACGCGTATGAAAAGGGCGTGATGGCTCAGAGGGGGATTGAGTATTGAAGAATTTCCAATTGCCAATTGCCGATTTTGATTCGCGAGTGGCGAATTCTAATCGGCAATTGGCAATCGAAAATCGGCATTTAGCCTATGGCTTGGTTCAAGCGAGAATCCGGAGAGCTCGATACCTCGGGCAAGAAGACCGTCCGCACCGAGGGCTTGTGGGTGAAGTGTGAGGGCTGCCGGCAGATCATTTGGAAAAAGGATCTGGAAGAGAATCTGAATGTTTGTCCGAAGTGCGAAAAGCACTTTCGCATCGACGCACGGACCAGGCTGGCGTTACTGCTGGATGAAAATCAGTATGAGACCTTGGACGGCAATCTTTCCTCGACCGATCCGCTTAAGTTTGTAGATTTGAAACCGTACTCCTCAAGGCTTCGCCAGGCGCAGCACGATACTGGACTGAAAGATGCGGTGATCAATGCCCAGGGAAAGTTGCTGGGAAGGCCGGTGGTAGCCAGTGTGATGGAGTATGCGTTCATCGGCGGCAGCATGGGCGCGGTGGTGGGCGAGATGATCACTCGGGCAGTCGAACGCGCACTGGGCTTGAAAACGCCGCTGATTATCGTTTCCGCTTCAGGCGGGGCGAGGATGATGGAAGGGGTGGTCAGCCTGATGCAGCTGGCCAAAATTTCTGCCGCGCTGGCTCGGCTGGATAAGGCCAAGGTTCCATATATTTCAGTATTGACCGATCCGACCACGGGCGGAGTGACGGCATCATTTGCCATGCTCGGCGATTTGAATGTTGCTGAACCGGGAGCGCTGATTGGATTTGCCGGCCCGCGCGTGATCGAGCAAACGATTCGGCAGAAGCTGCCAGCGGGATTTCAGCGAAGCGAATTCCTTCTGGAACATGGAATGCTGGACGCGGTGGTGGCTCGCAAGGAGCTCAAGCCTTACATTGCGCGAGCTCTGGATTTTATGGTTGGAAGCGCGTAGCTCATAGCCTTTAGCTCTTAGCTTCTCAGCCGTACCGAACCCAAGCTCCAGCGGTCGCGGCACACTTTCCACATGCGGAATGACCAACAGAGCTGCTCATCCTGAATCCTCAAATCCGTTTGATACTCTGAGATAGAAAGAAAAGCCGTGGGTTTACGGCTAAGAGCTAAGAGCTTGTCCACTTCCTACCAAACCGCGGTATCGCGCATGTTTGCGCTGGGGCACGAACTGGCGCAGACGCCCTCCGCCAAATTCGATCTGGCGCATATGCGAGTTTTGTTGGAAGCCTTGAATCACCCCGAGCGCAGTTTTCCCAGTGTCCTCATCGCCGGCACAAACGGAAAAGGCTCGACGGCGGCTACGCTGGCTTCCATCTTGCGAGCATCGGGGTTGAAGGCCGGATTGTACACGTCGCCGCATCTGACGCGAATCAACGAGCGCATCCGAATCAATGGCAAGGAGATCAGCGACGACGATTTTGCCGAGCTGCATGGAGCGATTGATAGAGCCGCGGAAAAGCTGGTCGAAAAGACAGAGCTGCCGTGGCATCCGAGTTTTTTCGAAATGATGACTGCGATCGCCTTCGAGTATTTTGCCCGAGAGAAAGTGGATCTGGCGGTGCTGGAAGTCGGCATGGGCGGACGGCTCGATGCTACCAACGTGGTCGACCCGCGGCTGAGCGTGATTACTGATATCTCGCTCGATCATCAGAAATTTCTCGGAAACAGCGTAAGTGAGATCGCACGCGAGAAAGTTGGGATTATTCGTCCCGGCGGCGTGGTCGTGACCCTGCCGCAGCAGCCCGAAGCCAATGACGTGATCGGAAACACGATCCTGGAATTGGAGGCGCGAGCCGTGAATGCAGTGCCGTACGTGCCGCCGGTTTCGCCCAATAGCAGCCACTACTTGGTGTCGAGTACCGAGCAAAGCGACAGCCGGTTTGTGTATCGCTACCCGCTTCAGGTTATGGATGAACAGATTCTGGTGGAGACGCCCTTAATAGGACGGCATCAGTTGCGCAATGTTGCGCTGGCAATTGCGGCGGCGGTTGAATTGCATCAGCAAGGATTCAGATGCGTTACTCCAAAGAGTATCGAGCGTGGCTTACGCGAGACGAAGTGGCCAGGCCGGTTTCAAGTGATTTCCGCCCGGCCCGGGTGGCCCGAGATGGTGATCGATGTGGCGCACAATCCCGCAGGCGCATGGGCGCTCCGTTCGGCCCTTTCGGAGCGTTATGAAGGCCGCCGGCTGATTTTTGTTTTCGGCGCCATGCGGGATAAGGCAATCTCGGAGATGGCGGAGATTCTATTTCCGCTTGCCGATCGAGTTATCGTGACCAGACCGGAGAATCCGCGTGCGGCGTCGCCCGAGGAAATTCAGACAGCGGCTGCCCGAACCGGGGCTGAGATCGAGAAAGTCGAGGATGTACGGCGAGCCGTCGAGCGAGCCCGAGAGATCAGTGATACTGGAACGGTTGTGGTGATTACAGGATCAATTTATCTGGTCGGCGAGGCGATGAGCCAGATTGGAGCGCGGGTCTAAGAGGCGCTCGCCGGAAGTTTCCCCTAAAATAGAAACGTGCAGGAAGTAAATTCATCTGTGGAAATGCAGCAAGGCGCGGAGCGCCCACCGGTGGTCACGCCACGCGGAAGTCCGCACGCGCTTTCGGGGAAGAACTACGGATGGTTGAGCCGCCTGCGATCCTATTTCATACTTGATCCGCTGATCTGGTTCTACACGCTGGTTTTGGGATTGCTCGCTCTCCCGGGCGGGATGTTCGATCGCAGTGGACGCCGCCTGCACTGGTTTTCGCGAACCTGGTCGTGGCTGATCATGAAAACGATCTTCTCGCCGGTGAAGGTCACCGGCCTCGATAAGATCGACACGTCGAAGCCCCATGTTTTTGCAGTGAATCACGCGTCGGCGATGGATATTCCGGTTCTGTACGTTTACCTGCCCTTTCAATTTCGCATCGTCTTCAAGAAAGAATTGTTGGTGTATCCGGTGGTGGGCTGGCAGCTGAAGAGGTCGGGACAAGTCTGCATCGATCAGCAGAAACCCACGAATTCGATTGCCGCAATCCGGTCGGCGGTGAAAAGTTTGAAGGCTGGGATGCCGCTGGTGATTTATCCCGAGGGCGGGCGCACTCCCGATGGCGAGATCAAACCGTTTCTGCCGGGAGCTTTTTTTCTGGCTATCAAGGCGCAGGTCGATATCGTTCCCGTGGCCCTGGTCGGTACCTACGAACTGCTGCCGATGGACACCTACCACATCAAGTGCCGAACGCTCGAGATGCGGGTGGGCGAGCCGATTCCGACCTCCGGGCTTACCATGCGCGACCTGGAGACCGTTTCAGACAAGGTGAAGAAGGCGATCGAGGAGCTGTACTACGGGCCAGCCTCACCCTCGATCGAGTGATGTGGTACCCGGCGAATGTACGCGAATTCACCAGCCAATCCGTTTCAAGCCCGTCACCTGATCGAAGTGGCGATCACGACTCAACAGCGGGAGCGAGTGCTGGCGGCAGAGGGCTGCGATCCAGAGGTCGTTGGTGGGAATTGGCTTACCTTTGTGTTTTAGATCGAGAGTGATCTGAGCATAATGCTGGAT
>JBAVUV010000745.1:0-1673 GCA_049696955.1 Candidatus Sulfotelmatobacter sp.
CCCGCGAAGTCGGTACTGACGGAAAACTCGGCGGCCAGGCGCAAGTCCCGGGCGTGGCCGGAACCTGGAAAGATCTCACCGACAACGTCAACTTCATGGCCAGCAACCTCACCGGCCAGGTGCGAAACATCGCCGAAGTCGCAACCGCCATCGCCAACGGAGATCTCTCGAAGAAGATCACGGTTGACGTACGCGGTGAAATCTTGCAGCTGAAAGAGACGCTGAACACGATGGTCGAGCAGTTGCGCTCATTCGCCGCCGAAGTAACCCGCGTGGCCCGCGAAGTCGGCAGCGAAGGCCGTCTCGGTGGACAAGCCAACGTCTCCGGCGTTGCCGGTACCTGGAAAGATCTTACGGATTCGGTCAACGCGATGGCCGGAAACCTCACCGGTCAAGTCCGAAACATCGCCGAAGTAACTACGGCCGTGGCCCGCGGCGACTTGTCGCGCAAAATCACCGTCGACGTCAAAGGCGAAATTCTCGAACTCAAAAACACGATTAACACGATGGTCGATCAGCTCAACGCCTTCGCCGCCGAAGTAACTCGCGTGGCTCGCGAAGTAGGAACGGAAGGAAAGCTCGGTGGCCAGGCGCAAGTCCCGGGCGTGGCCGGCACGTGGAAGGATCTTACCGACAACGTCAACGTGATGGCCGCCAACCTTACAGAACAAGTGCGCGGCATCGTGAAAGTGGTGACCGCCGTTGCCAACGGTGAACTTACTCAAAAGCTCACCGTGAATGCGAAGGGTGAAGTCGCCGCGCTCGCCGAAACCATCAACAACATGACGAACACTCTGGCCACCTTTGCCGACCAGGTGACGACCGTCGCCCGCGAGGTCGGCGTGGAAGGCCGCCTCGGCGGACAAGCCAACGTGCCCGGCGCCGCCGGCACCTGGAAGGATCTCACTGGCAACGTAAACCTTCTGGCCGACAACCTCACCAATCAGGTGCGTGCTATCGCTGAGGTCGCCACCGCCGTCACCAAAGGCGATCTCACCCGTTCGATTCAGGTCGAAGCCAGCGGCGAGGTTGCTGACTTGAAAGACAACCTCAACACCATGATCGACAACCTCCGCTTAACCACGGACCGCAACACTGAGCAGGATTGGCTGAAAACCAATCTGGCTCGCTTCACCGGAATGTTGCAAGGTCAGCGCGATTTGGCAACCGTAGGCCGCATGTTGCTCTCGGAGCTGGCGCCGTTGGTGAGCGCGCAGCAAGGCGTGATCTACCAGATGGGCGGCGAGGAATCGGCCGAGATGGTGCTGCTCTCAGCCTTCGCTGGTGATGGCGAAGATGGCCACTTGCGGCGTCTCAAGCTGGGCGAAGGCCTGGTCGGACAATGCGCCGCGGAAAAACGGCGCATGCTTATCTCCGAGCTGCCCCCAAATACCATTTCAATTCGCTCAGGATTGTTTGAAGCGGTTCCACAAAACGTGATCGTTCTTCCGGTCCTGTTTGAAGATCGCGTCAAAGCAGTCATTGAACTGGCATCTCTGAGCAGCTTTACAACTTCCCATCTCGCATTTCTTGAGCAGTTGACGGCCAGCATCGGCATCGTGCTGAACAGTATCGAAGCCACCATGCAGACTGAAGGCCTGCTGAAACAGTCGCAGCAGTTGGCCACCGAGCTGCAGATGCAGCAGAAAGAATTGCAACAGACCAACGAGCAG
>JBAVUV010000746.1:0-14646 GCA_049696955.1 Candidatus Sulfotelmatobacter sp.
GTATCACCCGTGACATTTCCGCGCCCGGCGCCGGGATTCTATTCTTCCCCACTCTTGTTCGCGGCTTCTCTGTGGCTGATGATACGACTTCGGCGTACCGCGTGCGTGGATTTCCAGTTGCCAACCAGCGACTAACTCCTGCCGGATACTAGCGACGCGATGCTACGCGGGCTGCTATCATCTTTTGCGGATCGTTTTTTGGAGTCGCCGTATGGAAGACATGGAAGACGAAGAAGCAATCCCTTATATTTCCGGCTCAGGAGAAGGACTTATGGAAGAAGGATCGAATTTGCATGCCAGCGCGCGCCGCGACGAGGACATCGCGCTTGATCTGATGAAGTTTGTTGCCATGACCACAGGATATGGGCGCACTACCTCGTCCGGCGTGGGTTTTCAAGGCACGGGCTCGGCATCGAAGCCAGACGAATACGCAGCCCATTTGCTCGAGCTATACGGGAAGTGCAGGGCGGCGGTCGGAGGAAAGAAGTAACGCGAGTTTTGCTCCTCTTAGCTGACCCAAGAACACATAGATAAGAAAGACCGCGGCCGAGTGCCGCGGTCTTGGTGTCTGGGCGCTGCCGGACCTTAGCGGCGCCCCTTCTTTGCTTTTTTCTTCGCGGATTTCTTGGCCGCTTTCTTGGCTGGCTTCTTTTTCGCAGCTTTCTTGGCGGCTTTCTTCTTTGCTGGTTTCGCAGGCGCCTTTTTCTTGGCTGGCGCCTTCTTCTTTGCCGGCGCTTTCTTCTTGGCAGCCGGCTTCTTGGGGCCGCCACCCCCGGAAGCAGCAGGCTTGGGGGCGGGTGGTGGCGGAGGAGTGGCGGCTGGTTCGCTCATTTCGGGTTCGGGGACGCCGGTTTCTTCTTCCTCCTCCTCTTCTTCTTCAAAATCCTCTTCGAGCGACTCGCTGTAAGCGCCGCTGTCGCCGAATTCTTCTTCGTCATCACGTCCGTAGAGTGTGGGATCGTAGAACGTCATTGCTCCTCCTGATCTTATTTGTGGCCTCCTGGCGCAAGAACCACCGCAAGGCTGCCGGTACGAGAATTAAAAGACCACCAGAAACTCTGTGCTGGAACGGCGCGCGATTATAGCACGACGTTTGGTGCAGGCTGCAAGGACCATAATCACTACATGACTCGTTTATCTGTTATCACAGTGTGCGAGCAAAAGAAAGGGCAATTAGGAAGTGGTGTCGCTTGACTGTTCCAGGACGACCGGCGGAACGCGTAAGCCAAACTGCACTAGTACCGGCAAAGCTTGTCCGCCCCGACGGCTTCCCGAAGGCCATTGAATCCTACCTGGCGGGTTCGACGACCAGAATCATACCCGGCCGCAGCGTGGCGACATTTTGATTGTTGCGCTTAAGGGCAGCCACGGTAGTTTTATAGGCAGTGGCGATTGAGTAGAGGGTTTCGCCGGACTTTACTTTGTGGTGCAGTACGCTGGCCTGCTCTCCGGAGTCATCCTCCGAAGCTCTTGCGGATTTGGCCAGGCCAGTTTTTGCGGAAGCCGTGTGTACTGCTTTGGAGGAACGCTTGGCGGGAGCGGATGAAGCCACTTCGCCGTTTGGGGAAACAGGCAGGTGCAGGGCGAGCACGGTTCGCCCATGCAGACTATCTCCGCGCAATCCATTCCAGCGGCGAAGCATCTGCGCCGAAACCCCGAAATTCTCCGCTACAGTTTGCACCGTATCGCCTTTGCGGACCTTGTAGCGCGTGATCCGGCGGGCATACGTCGCCGTATCACTGACGTGTTTGCCGGGCGCGACGGGAATGATCAGCTTGGCATCTGTCTGAAGCTCTGAGCCGTCAAGCTGATTGGCCTCCTTGATCGACTTGGGTGTAGTCCGGTAGGTTCGCGCCAGCGATGCCAGAGTGTCTCCGGAATGCACCGTAGGATAGCGCCACCACACACGCATGCCGGTAGGAATTGAGGCGATAGTTGTCTGATATTGTGTTTTCGTCCCTGCAGGCAAGTGAAGCTCGAAACTTCCCTCCCTGGGCGTGCTCAGCCGCAGCAGACTGGGATTTAGTTGCTGCAATTGAACCGGAGTCGCATCCACACAATCGGCAACGAGCCGCAAATCCACCGGATAATTGATGGTTACGGAATCAAAAGCCGCGGGCTCTTCCATTGAAACATCATCAAAACCGTAATGCGACAAGTTCTTGGTCATGATGGTCACGGCCAGGATGATGGGGACGTAATTCCGCGTTTCTTTGGGGAGTACGTTGCGCCGGTAAAGCTCCCAGAAGTCGGCATAGCCCGTGCGCTTGACCGCAGCCTGCACGGTACCTGGGCCGGAGTTGTAAGCGGCCATGGCCAGATACCAGTCGCCAAACTGGGCATAAAGATCTTTCAGGTGATGGGCGGCGGCGCGGGTCGACTTCTCGGGATCCTGACGATCATCCACCCACATGCTGTGCTGCAGACCATAACCTCGGGCGCGGCTTCCCATAAATTGCCAAATGCCGCGGGCGCCGGCGCGGGAAACCGCTGTCGGCTGGAACCCGGATTCGGCCTGCGCCAGGTAAATCAAGTCCTGCGGAACTCCCTCTTGTTTAAGGATTCGGACCATCATGTCGTGATAGCGGCCGGAGCGGGCAAAAGCGCGCTCGAATGTTCCGCGTCCACGATTCGAAAAATAGCTGATATAGCCAGCGACCTGGTCCGTCATCATGAGGGGCAAGTCGGAATGGGTGGATTTGATCTCGGCCTGAGCTTTAGCTCGTATGCTCGCATCCGCCGAAGGCGTGATGCCATTGGTTTCGTCGATCGGAGCCGGTTCCGATTTCTCCGCTTCCGAATCGGCGGCCAAATCACTCAGATTCAGCTGATTCACGCCTTCCGAAATCCGGTCGAATTCTTTTTGCAGCCGCTCATCGGAGCGTATGTCCAGTTTGCTTTCGAGTAAAGCATTGAAAGCATCGTCAAAATCTTCTTTGGCTGCGTCGGCCTGACCTGCCTGATACTTCGCGAGGCCAGCCTGATATTCCTTCTCTACACTGGCAATCAAATCCGCCACTGGATCGGCAGCAGGCTTCAGCGACAACGTTTCAGCACTGGCTGTGTTGCCCGACGAGGGATCATGCTGCTGATCCTGTGCGACCCCCAGCGAAGCTACAGGCGCGGCCTGCGGAGAGACAGCGGCGGGCGCCTTAGCAGTGAGTGCAGGCGGCGTGGGCGGCGCCACGGAAACCGGCTTCTGCGCCGTTTGGCAAGACGACCCCACCAAGGCCGCGACAGCCAGCACTGCGATCCGCATTTGGAGTTTTGCAACCCTCATAGTTCTCTAGAAGATACGGATTGTACTTGCCGTCGATGACCCGTGGATTCTATCAAAAATCGTACCTTGCGTCCGGGCCTGGGTCAACGCCGAAAAGGAAACGCGTCCGTTACTTTTGACACCAGCGCCGATAGTTACCTGCGGACCTATATTCAGACGAGGAACCCCAAGTAAAGGGTTGTAGGGACGATTTTGGGCGGCTATTTATGTCCGGCGCTTTCCCCCGAGCCGAGAACTTCAAACCCACCAGTAATCCGGCCGCCAATTCTGGATTACCTTCTTGATTTCCGCCCGGGACAGCTTTTCCGAGAGCGCGCGCTCGGCCAATTGGGCTGCTTCCGCATCGGAGGCAAAACGCAGGGCAATCAGTTGCTCTTCCGTCAACTCAGGAATATGCGAGCGCAGCGGCTCGGCACATAGTGCCGTCAAACGCAAACGTTCTTCCAGCCGAATGATGCGATCTTGCACCTTGAGCGCGTAAATGCGAATCCTCAGGACCGCGATCAGCGCCGCCACGGAGATGACGAAGAATGATCCGGAATGGAAACTGGGGCGCCACAAAAAGTGAATGGTTCCACCGATGGCGGCTAAAGCAAAGACCGGCAAAACTACGAAGTGAAACAAAGGGTCAAGTCTGGCATGGTTCGCCAGGTTCTGGGGCTTCTTTTCAGCCATGACGAAGGGCTCCTCGCGAGAACGGGCAAGTGTAGCAGAAGATGCGTTCTGAGCTTCACGATTGGCGGTTTCGTTACTTGAAACCAGCTTCGCCCTCGTGGGATTTGAACTGCGAGCCAGCAACTCACGAAATGGTATCCTTTGTCCTGCAAAACGAATCCGAGGCAAGCATGAAAGCTATTCAGGTCAAGCAAGTCGGCGGTCCGGAAGTAATGGAGCTGGTTGAACTTCCGGTACCGCAGCCGAAGGCGAACGAGACAGTGGTGAAGTTGGCCGCCTCAGGCGTCAACTTCATCGACGTTTACCTTCGCGAGGGACGCTACAAGACGACGCTGCCTTTCGTCCCAGGACAGGAAGGCGCAGGCGTAGTGACGGAGGTTGGCGCGGAGGTAAAGTCGCTCAAAGTGGGAGATCGCGTGGCTTGGTGTGCCGTCCAGGGGGCCTACGCGGAATATGCGGCTGTCCCAGCGGACCGCCTGGTGCCAGTTCCCCAAGCAGTGAGTGATCAGCAAGCCGCGGCTGCCATGCTGCAGGGAATGACGGCCCACTATTTATCGCACGATACCTATCTGTTGAAGCAAGGTGAAACCGCGCTGATTCACGCGGCGGCCGGCGGCGTGGGACTTCTCCTGGTACAAATGGCGCACAATATCGGCGCGCGCGTGATCGCCACGGTTTCGACCGAGGAAAAGGCTAAACTGGCGCGAGCTGCAGGCGCGCACGAAGTCATCCTGTACACGCACTCCGATTTCGAAGCAGAGACCAAACGGTTGACGGGCGGCAAAGGAGTGGACGTTGTCTACGACTCGGTGGGAAAGACCACATTCGAGAAGGGGCTGAACGTCCTGCGTCCACGCGGAATGATGGTTCTGTTCGGAGGCTCGAGTGGACCCGTACCGCCGTTTGATGTCATCGTGCTGTCGCAAAAAGGGTCGCTCTATGTAACCCGGCCGAGCATTGCCAATTACATTGCCACGCGAGACGAGTATGTAGCGCGGTCGGGAGCCGTTTTTGGCATGATCGCGAGCGGAAAGCTCGAACTGCGTATCGGGCATACTTACCCGCTGGCTGAAGCCCAACTCGCGCATCGGGATCTGGAAGGCCGTAAGACGACCGGGAAACTGCTGCTGATTCCATAATTCCGTCCGACTTTCTCGATCGAATTTTTGGCGTAGCGCCAGCATCTTGCCGGCTGTCCCGAGGGACGGTAGCAGTACTTTAAGGAAAGAAATGAAAGCAATCCGCGTACAGCGAACGGGCGGCCCAGAGGTAATGGAACTTATGGAAGTTCCGGTTCCCCAGCCCAAGCCCGCCGAAGTAGTCGTAAAGGTCTCAGTTGCAGGCGTGAATTCAATTGATGGCTATTTCCGCGACGGCAGGTTCCGCACGCTCTTGCCGTTTATTCCCGGCCAGGAAGGCGCCGGGGTGGTCACCGCGGTTGGTTCGCAGGCTAAAGCTGTGAAAGTAGGCGACCGCGTGGCATGGAGCGGGGTGTTGGGTTCCTACGCCGACTTCGCGGTGTCGCCCGAGGATCATCTTGTACCCGTGCCACCCGCTATCAGCGATGAGCAGGCCGCCGCGTCGATGATTCATGGCCTGACGGCTCACTATCTGGTGAATGACGCGCACAAACTGAAGGCTGGCGAGACGGCGCTGGTACACGCAGCCGCGGGCGGTGTCGGTCTGTTGCTGGTGCAGATGGCGCACGCGATCGGTGCGCGGGTAATCGGCACGGTTTCGAATGAGGAGAAGGCCCAGTTGGCACGTGAGGCCGGAGCGGACGAGGTAATCGTCTTCACCCGGCAGGATTTCGAAACCGAAGTGAAGAGCCTGACAGACGGCAATGGCGTCGAAGTGGTTTATGACGGGGTGGGCAAGGCAACGTTCGACAAGAACTTGAATGTCATGCGGCCGCGCGGAATGCTGGTGCTTTACGGCATGTCGAGTGGACCAGTTCTGCCCGTAGATCCGGCAAAGTTGTCGGAAAAAGGATCGCTTTATATGGCTCGCACCACGCTGGCCCACTTCACCGCGACTCGCGAGGAGCTGCTGGCGCGCACCAGCGCTCTCTTCAGCATGATCGCTGAGGGAAAACTCAAACTGCGGATCGCGAAGACCTATCCCCTGGCGGACGCTCCACAGGCACACCGCGACATGGAAGCCCGCAAGATGACAGGCAAGTTGTTGCTCATCCCTTGATGGTCACACGATGCGGAGTTTGGGGAAGTCCTGACTGTAGCGCTGGGCATCCAGAGTCATGAGCCTGTCGGCTTTCAACAGCGCATGCGCCGCGATGACGAAGTCCGCCAGCAAACGTTTTGGCGAACCTCCGCCGGAACGGCGGCGGCGAATGGCATAAGCGGAGAAGCCTGATGCCGCTAAGTGCCAGACAGCTTCGTCAACGTCGAAATCAACAGCGACACTCATTTCCCGGAGCGCCTTCCGAACGAGCTGGACGTTGAGCCCAGGAACTGCCGACAGCTCGACGAAGACCGGTGCGCATACAACTAGCGCTCCCTCTGCCCGAACTTTTGACAATCGTGTAACTATCGCGGCGGCAGTGGGTGCTCCCGACCAAATCGGCGATAGAATATTCGTGTCGAGGGCCGTCCTCATTCGTAGTCTTTATCGCTCCGCATCTCGTCGATCCAGGCTTTTATCCCCTCCTCACCGCCGGGGAAAGGGTCCGCAATGCCGATAAATTTTTCGAAAGGGTTCACTTCCGAGCGGACTGGGCGAATCACAGTTCGATCGTCTTCCACTACAAATTCGACGCGGTCGCCGGTTTCTAATCCTAGGCGCTTCCTAATCTCTTGGGGGACCGTAATCTGACCTTTACTGCTGATGGTGCTGGAGTTCTTCATCTTTACCTACAACCTTTACAGTAAAGATACCACTCTTTACTTTCTTAAGGCAATAGGCAAGCCCCTATTTCGAGCGCGAATAATGCTTCGCATAAGACGGCGCCGGTATGGTCGGATCCAGTCGTGAATCGTCGATCGGCTCGCCTTGGACCATCTTTAGCGGAACCACTCCTGCCCATGTCGGAAAGGAATAGTCCGCTTCGTCATCCACAACCGGCCCGCTCCGCACCTTGGCCGAGAACTCTTCAATTGGCAATCGCAGCACGGATGTCGCCTTGAGTTCCCGCTCATTGGGCTGGCGCGAGTCGGCCCAGCGGCCGGGAATGATGTGTTCCGAAAGCAGACGTAGGGCCTCGACCTTCTCTTTCGGATCATCCACCAGTGTAGCTTTGCCCAGGACCACCACGGACCTGTAATTCATCGAGTGATTGAAAATAGAACGGGCCAGCACGAGTCCGTCAAGCAAAGTAACGGTCACACAGACGGGCACGCTCTCTTTTATCTGCCGCAACATACGGCTGGCGGCCGAGCCGTGAATATAGAGGCTGTCGTCCTTGCGTCCGTAAGAAGTTGGAATCACAAAAGGCTGGCCGTCCGCGACGAAGCCTACATGGCACAAGAAACCTTCGTCGAGGATGCGATACGCGGCCTCGCGATCATAGACAGCACGATCTGCCTCGCGGACGAGTCGGGTCCGCGGCGTCGGAACATAGGGCTGGGACATGGAAGAACGAACTCCGGGCAAGCGCCAAGGATGGGTGAAGAGAAAGTGTAACACCAGCCTTCGGGTGCGAACTCTGGCCAACTCTGGCAAATAAGAGTGGAATCGGCCTCGCCGTCGGACCCAAATCGGCAACTTGATGTGAAACCACTACCAGTACAGCTTTACCGCAAACTGAAACTGCCGAGGGTCGTACGCGGCCGTTGCCTGGCCGGCATTGGTAAAGAGCGGACTGACCGCGGCCACGTTATTACGGTTGGCGATATTAAACATGTCAGCAATTAATTCAGTGTTAAGGCGCTCGCCGAAGTAAATGCGTTTGGCGATGCGCAAGTCATCGAACACAGTCCAGGGTTGAACTCCGGCGTTGCGGCCCAGATTGCCGTCCAGCGAAAGTAATGTCCCATTAAAATCGGCGATGCAAGGCTCCTGAAAAACTCCGGTGGGCGAATATTTCGAGGTCACTGCCGGGTATCCAAGCGCCGTACAGGCTGGATTAACAAAAGTGTTCGGCCTGCCCGTCAGCGACGACAATTGCAGGTTATCGTCGTCGCCGGTAATGATATTGAACGGTCTTCCGGAGTCGAACTCAACCAGCGGAGCTACCGTCCAATTGCTGAACACTTTGCTGGCAAAGCCACTGCCACCTAGCTTTCCCGATTGGTAAACGCCGCTGAAAACGAAACGCTGGCGCTGATCGAAAAGTGATGTGGACCGATCGAGATTCGGGAAATAACTGTCCTGTGGAGTGAGTGTAGCCTGCAAGTCGGTCGAGTCGTCGATGGTGTGCGACCAGGTATAGGAAGCCAGCAACTCGTAATGCTGGTTGAAGCGCTTACGCAAGTTAGCAGTCAGACCGTTGTAGCCGGAGGTGCCATTCGAGTAGTTGGCATCCATATCGCCGAACGGTATGCAATTGGCTAGCGTGGCAGGATTGCAATTGGCGTTGAATCCCTGAGAGGCCAGACCTTGCAGTATGGTCTGTGCTAAACCCACGCACGAAGCACCACCGCTGGCGAGATAGGCGCCGGCAATCGATGGGTTCAAACCAGACGGCCGGAAGAAATTCATGAGAGAGGAATCGACATACGGCGTGCCCGTAGGGCTAACACCGCATCCGCTCACCGTGAACGGGCTAGCCGGGGTCTGGCCAGCGGCAAGAGCCGTTTCAAAATTGCTGACCATTAAATCGCCGCGAATGGGATTGGCATTGATCGGCCGATTCAGGTGGCGTCCACCATTAAAGTTGTAGGCAAGATTGAAGGCGTAGCCGCCTCCAAGATCCTTCTCGATGCTGAAGTTAGCCTGCTGCGAGTACGCGTAAACGAAGTTGTTGGCCTGGGGATAGCCGAACGGCTGAAAGGCAAGCGGAAGGAAGGTGGAAGGATTCAGGTAGTTCTGGTTCAAGAAAATAGAATTGGGTTGAAATGCATTGAATTGTTGCTGGTTGGGAAGATAGCCGAGGTTGGCATTCGCGGTAGGGGACAATGACGGTGCGCATTGCGATTGTCCCTGCAGTCCCTGAAAGATCGGGAACGCATTTAAATTCGCCGGGTTTCCTGCGCCGGTACAAAACCCAGTGCCGGCAAATACGAGTTGACCACTCGTCGATCCATCCGATGCATCGCCCAGGAAATAAAGTCCCAATAGAGGATGGTCATAGAACAATCCGTACGACGCTCGAATCACAGTCTTGCCATCGCCCTTTGGATCCCAAGCCATGCCAATACGAGGTGCAATGTTATTGGTATCGGTCTGAATTCCTTTTTGCAACCCGAGGTACTTGTAGCCGGCTAAGGCGAGCGCAGTTGGAGATTTGAACTGTGGCGGGAACTCAATGTCGTAACGCACCCCGTAGTTCAAAGTGAAGTTCGGACGAACCCGCCACGAATCCTGCCAGAACACACCCAAAGGCTTGTTGGGAAACGAGTCTCGCGGGTTCCCGATTCCCTGTATGAAGTCAGAAGGTAATCCCGCCCCATAAGCTTGTACAGGATTCAGCATGGGGAACGGCGAGGGGAAGGCCGCGATGGAGCCCACATCATAGACACCGCCGTAGTTCACGGTGAAGGTGGCGGAGGTGGGAATGTAGTTGAAATCCACTCCGAACTTGGTATCGTGACGGCCCATCGTCCAGGAAAAATTGTCAGTGAATTGGTAGCGCTGCTCCACGCGCTGGATGTAGGAGTAAGGCTCTCGGCCAAAATAAGCAAAGCCCGGAATGTTCACCGCTGGGTCCGATCCGCCGGGGATCGCCGTATTGTAAAAATATGACAAGCCGCGCCGTGCGTATTGAAAGCGGAAGTCGTTCACTTTGTTATTTCCAATCGTCCAGGTTTCCTGCGCTACGCCGGCCACATCGCGGTAAGTCTGCTCTGAGGTTCGCGAATACGCGTTCTGTCCGAATGGTTGATCCTGGCCGCTGACCTCGATCCCTGTCACTGTGCTGGGGCTTACGTTCGCCCGCAGCATCAGACGATGATTCGTGCTGATGTTGTGATCAATGCGCAACGAGTAGAGACTCGTCCCCTCAAACACGGGAAAATTTCCCGACTGCGATCCCAGGGTCTGGTAAGAGGCAGGAACGAAGCAAGGTGGCGCGCTGCACGTCGTAGCGAAACCGCTGATGCCTGGGAATCCTGTGAGTCCAGTCGGCCATACTCCATTCAGCGCCATCCCCGAAGATGCGCCGATAAGAAACTCGTAATTCGGCACGCTTGGAGCGATTGCTCCGAAAGTCGCGGGGTTGGTGGCAGCCAGCTGCGCCAGCCCCGGCCCCAGGAACGCCGCCTGCGCCGCCGTCACCTGGATATTTCCGAAAGGAACCGGAATCAATCCACCCGCAGTTGTCGACGTATCAAAATTTTGCAGTTGGTAGTACGACAGGTTGTTCGCTGCGCCGATGTCAGAGAATCCGGTCTCATGCCGCCGGGTGGTTTCGTAAGCGAAATAAAAATATGTCTTGTTCTTTTTGATTGGTCCGCCGAAAGCGATCCCGGGTTGCACCCGCGTATAAGCAGGATTCGGAACCGTACTGAACGGGTTCACCGCCTGAAAACTCCGGTTACGTATAAAAGCGTAGACGTCGCCATGAAATTCATTCGACCCCGAGCGAGTGATGATATTCACAACACCGCCCGAGGCGCGTCCGTATTCGGGGGCATAGTTATTAGTGATGATCTGAAACTCCTGCACATCTTCCTGAGAAACAGTGGAGCGGACTCCATTCGTGGCGTTATCGGTGGCGTCGGCCCCATCCACGTTCACCAGGTTGGCGCGCGCGCGTTGCCCGTTCATGTTCAAGCCGGAGGTGGGCGCGGCTCCCGTGTTCGGGGCGTTGTCCCGTTCCACTTGTGAATCCGTCAACGTAAAGTCGATGTAGTTGCGGCCATTGATGGGGAGATTATCGATCCGCCGCTGCCCAATCGTGTCCGTAGCCGAAGTGCGTGAAGTTTCTATCAGGTCCGCTTGGGAACTGACCTCCACCACTTCCATGCCGGTAGCGACTGCCAGCGAAATGGGAAGCTCCACTACTCCGCCCACTGTGATGCTCACATCCCGGGCCTCGGCTTTGCCGAAGCCGGGCGCTTCTACGGTTGCATTGTAAACACCAGGCGGTAACTGCCGAACAACATAGTTACCCAGTCCATTGCCGGTCGCAGTGCGCGCCAGACCTTTCGCAGCATCGCTCACCGTGACTGTCGCATCGCTCACACCGTTGCCCGCTGCATCCTTTACGGTTATCTGCAGATCTCCGGTGGCCGAGCCACCTTGACCGAAGGCAATAGAAGAAAACAATATAAATAGCGTTGAAACAAAGAAGAATTTCATGCTGCGGAACGTGATTGTGGGGATCATAGAGTCTCCTTACCTCCGGCGCTTTGCTGGTGCCGGCCGAACAACTCCACTTGCAGCTGGTTGAACGCGAACAAGATTTCTGTGAGGGGACAGGTTTCGCTGGTTTTTACACCAGAAGGGGTAGCGAAAACAAGGAATGAATATCGGAAGGTAGTGCGCAAGTAACCCCGGCAGTTTTGCGAAGTTCCGCTATACGCGCATAAACCTCGCGAGCTTGTGAGTTAGAGGCAAATTTCCGGTCAGATTCGCGCCGAAAGCCGAACGGCGGCGCCAGGATTCTGCAGTCGACCCAACAGCATGGCCGACCCGCTTACTTGCTCGTAGCGCTCCACAACACGCACGGCGGCAAAGTTAGAACTCGGCAACGCCAATGCCACGTAAATCCGAGCCAGGGCCACGGTGGTATTGCGACGAAGCAGAAGCGCGTGCTCTATCAATTGACGCGCGGCCCCGGCCACTCTCGGATCGCCGCCGGCCAATGCAGCTTCGCCCAGGCCCACCAAAACAGCGGCATTGCTTCCTGCGACTTGGACGTAGGCGGCCATGGCCCGTAAGCGCGCTCGGCGCACTTGGCGGAACTGCGCTGGGGGCAACCGGCGCCTCAGATACTGATCCTCCGCGGGGTTGATCAGGTTGCGGAACGCTTCTACATCGAGCGAATGAATCGCTGTGATGGAGCTGAGGCTCCTCTTGGCCTGCAAGCTTCGGGACACAGCGAGACGCAAAACCACGCCCAGCACACATACAGCAGAGACAACAAGAACGATAGCCAGATTCATGGTTGGAGTAAACGCTCCAGTTCCTGGTTCCAGATGTCGAGATTATGCTCAGGCAACAGAACCGCAGACGTAGTGGCATCCTTCTGGGGGACAAGGAGGTAGTAGCACCAAATTAGAACGCAGACGTGGTAAGTGGTCATGTTCAGGAAATCGAGAAGATAGCTCTTCTGTCCAAAGAGCCAGTCGGCCATGAGAGCCCAATGAGCGAGAAAGACGGCAGCCGAGATGCCGAAACCGAATACGATTCCGAAAACAGAGCGCCCCCACGTCAAATGAAAGTGAGCAGCGAAAAGGAAGAGAAAAAGAATTAGCCCGCATTGGACCACGCTTACGCTTCGCCCCAGAACACGGGTTGCGGAAATAAGCCAGAACGTCGAGGGATTCGAAAAGGCGGCGATGATCGTTGCGGTGAATACGAGAACGATGCCGACGCCACTGATCAGCACTTTCGCCATTCTGCCCAGCGAAGGGTAGCGGCGGAGGAGATGAGTAAAAACCTCGCCAATAACAATAAATTTTATCAGTGCTTCAACTACCAGGAAGGCAAACGAACTCCTCCAATAGGTCGCAGCCGAAATCGATGGGCTGATGTCTATTACGTAGGTGAGTAATCCTCCGGCGGCTTCAATGATGGCGTAGCAGAAGAAGGCGGGGAACTCCCTGTGCAGGCCTCGCCTCCACATCAGGAGAGCAAGAACCGCGAGGAATACACAGGGGGCCACCCACAAGTAGTGCCACAAAAATGAATGGGGCTGCAGCATGACCGTAACCTGTCACTCTACCGCGACAAGCGCCCCACAGCAATATGTTGTGCGCCCTGTTCGTTTTTTGTAACTGGCAATCTAGAACTAGGGCTTACAGGCCTGCGATCCGGAACAGGTGCCACCATTGCCGGTCCCGCCGTCGGCGTGGACAAGGGTTGGAACTACGAGTGTATTGAGGAAGAGAACTGCTGCTGCGACGATAAGTAGTGTACGTTTCACGATGGGGTTTCTCCTTGTATTCGAAAATCGAGCGTGATACTTTCATGTCTTCCGCTCTGCTGAAAAGAGCACTGTGGACCGCGAGTTGTTCGGAATTCGTAACACGCGCACCAACGTAAAATGACGCTGAAATCGGCTTTGCAGGATCTGCGGGAAACTACGCTGGCGGCGGTCGCCGGACTGCTTGCCAGATTGTCTTATTTAGGTTCTTTGCGTCGCCAGGAGGGCGGTTACAGGCACTGGGGTCTGTCGCTGATTTACGGGGACGAGTCGTCAGAGCGCGCTCTAAAAGCGGCTCACACAGAAGTGTTATCCAAAGTGTTGCGAACGCCAATCTCAGACTTAGAGGAAGATTTGCAGGAATCGAGCAAGGCGGGCTCCAAAACCTCAACTGGATACATTGAAGGTATGCAGCAGCAAATCAGTCAACTGCTTCCTTCGCCGCAGGACAAAGTCTCCGCCAGCCATCTTAATTCAGTACTGGCTGCGCTTTCGGCGCTGGAGAAGAACCGTAAGCCTGCCACTCCGTCAGCTTCATAGCGACCCCCACAACCTGTCCAATGATCTCCGCTTCCTGAGGATGGCGCAGGACGCGAACTTGCACCGGTGAGAGTGGGTGGGGCTGCAGGATCAGATCATCTTTTCGCATGCTGCACCAGCAGCAGGTGTGCCCGTCGCGAGTTTCCACAAAATAGATTGGGCGTTCGTATTCTGACCGCCAGGTTCCCTCAGCCACCTTATTCTTTTCCTCATCGATCTGGATGAAGCTGCCGGGTGGGAGAATGGGATACATGGTGAAATCCTGATTGCCGATGTAGCCGTAGGTGAAATCGCTGTGCGCGAATTGCGCCAGATAGGACAGTGGCACCAGACCCCACTGTTCAACCATGCGTCCCAAATTGGAGGTGCGATGCTCGTCAAAGGCAGGATCCATGCGTATGGGCACCTGCACCGACGATAGCGCCGACAGCGCCTCAGAAACGTGCGATCGCGGGGGAGCAATCATGCTGAGATCCGCCGCCATATTGCTCAAGTCCACGCCGTACCACGCCAGCAATTCCCGCAAATCGCGGCGGTAGATTACAGCCAGCGTGTAGAGACGGAAAATACTCGGCAGTACACCCTTGGTCTCAATGTCGGACAAGCGGCTCGGCGGAATCGAAAACTCTTCGTTGCGATACTTTTCAGCCATGCGCGCACTCGACATCTCGATGTCGCGCATGGTCAAACCGAGTTTCTCACGCAGGGTACGAAGACTCTTGCCGGCCGGGAGCATAGGATGCCTCCATCGAAGTCTGGGAGATCACTAAAGTGTCCGCCATCATAGCAGGGAGCTGACTCCAGTGTCATGATTTTACGAATAAAATTCAGCGTCCTGAGTTTTGTTACGATTTCCGAACAAGCTGGGCCCCGCGTCCTGCCTAGCTAATTCGCCGCTTGGCACTCGCCCGGCGGCATTCTCTCCATGGCCGGTTCAGGTTCAGAT
>JBAVUV010000747.1:0-1795 GCA_049696955.1 Candidatus Sulfotelmatobacter sp.
GCTTGAGATCGGGCTGGACCTGCCACTTGAGGCTGTCGAGAGCGTTCTGGAGTTCTTTGGCCAATTGCGCAGCAAGTTCGTCCTGACCTACTGCCCGGCAAGAGGTCATCAAGTCGGTGATCGAGCCGATGTGATTTCCCCTGGCCTTCATAGCCACGTGCTCCAGATTGAACCAGGGGTCGCGGGCCTTGTTGGCCTTGTTTTTCCCCTGTTGCTGTCCGAGGCCTCGGGAAAACCGGTCTTTTACAAACCGCGGGAACCGGTCCTCTTCGACCACACAAATCCAGTCAAAATCAAAGTCCCCGCCGTTCTTCTTTGCCGTCTCGGAATGGAGAACATACGTGCCCTCCAATCGCACTTGCTGCGTGACCAAATCACGAAGTTCCGTCTCGATCAGAGCACACTCCTGGCGGCAAAGATCCCTATCGAGCTGCGCGATGATCTCCTCGTCGGAGAGATTTGCGAAGGGGAGAAGATCGTCAACCATGCGTATGGGGTAGCGGACACACAGGCCCCGTTTCGAAGCCAGTGCGACGATGGCCTTGTGCTCAGCAATCCAATCGGATCCGCAAAACACTTCGCCATCCTTAAGGAAGAGATAACCGTCGTCCATCAAAGCAAATGCGGGAAGACGGAAACCCCCGCCGGTCGCTGCCTTGAACGCCCAGCGCGCAAGCAGTTTGTTGAGTTGATTGTTGACGTAAGGGTGACGGACGATTTCGCCGCTGGCATCGGCCAAGAGCAGTCCTTCAACGACCCGGAATTCTTCGCTGGTGTTCTGCTCAAGTCCATCCGGCAAAGACCTATCCGGATGGTGCCCAAGGACTTCGAGAAGATCCTCGTAGCGGCCCTCGCCTACCGCCTCACTCAGCTTGGCCACCTGCTTCATGGCCTGTGGTAAAATCTCCAGCTGGATTGAGTCTTCAGGAGCATGTTCTACGAGCGTGTAACTGGACTCAAACTCGAGCTGGCGGGAGACTTCGCGAATGCCTACGACGACATCACCGCGAAATCTTCTGCCCGGCCCGAAGATCGAATACATTACCGCCGGTATCTTCAGCCCTGGTTTGACCGCGCTCTCCGGCAGAACAAAATCCGCTTCTAGCGCGTCGGCAACATCATCCTCCATGATTTTGAATGCGCCTTTCGCCTGGGTGTCGGCGAAGGCCATGCGGAACTGATAGAAGCGCCCTTCCGCAAGACGCTTCCGGGCAATTTCCCGTTTCGCGTCCTCGAAAAGAGCTGATTGTTGCTGCTTGTCCAGGTCTTCGTCGCTTGCCTGTCCATGCCGCTCGCGGCGAAGCCGTTCAATCTGGACCGAGAGGATTTCGCGGTCATGCTTTTCTTTGAGACGCTGGAACACCGATCGCCTGATCCAGCCACGGCAGTCATTGGTTCCCAGCTTCCGATCGGGGACGACGAGCACACGTGCCTCGGGTTCCTCCATCATCACCTTGCAAGGTGAGACGAGGATCCAGAAATAGACAATCGCCGCCTGCGGCCAGTGCTGAAACCGCTCGGCGATGGCCCGGCTGTGCTCGTGGTCGACAAAGTAGAACTTGCCCTTCTTTGCAGAGCCGCTTGCCCCGACCAATTTGTATTGAATCCCGTTCCAAACGAGCCGGGCCAGGGCATTCTCGACCTGTGACTCCTCGTAATCGTCGAGAGGCTCAGCCGGCACGTTCACGCTCGCTACCTTGATTCCGGGATAGAGCACGCTGAGCAGCGTGTTCTGAAGTGGGTCAAGATCGTGCAACCGCGGAGTGACCCGCCCGTTGCGGTCGATCTCCAGGTT
>JBAVUV010000748.1:0-3063 GCA_049696955.1 Candidatus Sulfotelmatobacter sp.
ACCCAGGCCCACGTTCGATGCTTTGCCATTCCCCAGAGTGTGCGCCCCGAAGCGGATTGCGCCAGCATCAATGTGGTCGGATACAGCAGCACGAGCAGCACCGGATAGCTGGCGCTGACATACTTTGGCCCAACCCACGCCTCGATGACGGACTTACCAAGGATAGTAAGAATTGCCGTGATTGGAAAAATGATGAAGGCGCAGGCGCGGTTGCCGACCACGAAGATTTTTCGCAGTGCGTCGAGATCACCCTTAGCTTGAGACTGGCTCGACATGGGCACGAATATCTGGGCCAGGCTGCTCACCACCTCCGAGGCATAGTCCACCAGGCGCGAACCGATGGTGAAATAAGTGACCGCAGCTGCCGATACCATGGTGCCAATGACCATCGCGTCTGTTTTAAAGCGCAGCCGGCCAGCCACGATAATCATGAACGTCGTCCCGCTATAGCTGGCAATGCGGCGCAGGCTGGAGCGGCTCACATGTTGAAGTCCGAGTCGCAGATTCAAGTGGCGAAATACCGCCACGGCATTGATCAGCCCGCTGAGCAAGGGCATGCTCACTGTGATCAGAGCCACGGTTAGCAATCCGCGTCCGTGTTGCAGAGCTACAACGATCAGCAGCACGCGAATCAGAGTCGAAGTCATCGTGGTGAAATTGAGCAGGTAGAAGCGTTGCAACCCCTCCAAAATCCCGCCGAAAACGCCAAGAGGAAAACCCAGAGAAACCGCTGTGCCAGCCATCACGAGCAGCCATCGTGCCGTAGAAACGAAATCCGCTGGGATCCGGAAGATGGAATTGACGTAATACGCGGCGATCATGGTGATGGCCATGGCCACAACTCCGATGCCGGTATAGCTGAACATCGCTGTATTCACCAACCGGTTCAGTTCTTCTTCTTCGTTGGTGGCGGAATACTTGGCGACATAGCGAACAATAGACGATCGAATGCCCAGGTCGAACAGGCCGTAATATCCGGTGATGGAAAAGATCAGTATCCAAAGCCCAAATGCGGTATCACCCAGTCGGTGGAGAATATAGGGAGAAAGAAAAATTCCGGAAACAACATTTACGCCCAGAGCAAACCAGCTGGACCCGACGTTTCGCAGAATTTGGCGTTTGTCGAACTTCATGAGCCTTGCTGCATGTGCACGGTGAACGGCGAAGCTTGAGGGTCTTCAGTCTTCGCCGGTGACCTGAGGTTACGCTGGCTGACTCGGCCCACTGCTTCCTTTAGAATTTCGCCAAATCTGCGAACGTGGGGCTCGCGCAAGATTTCCAGATGATGAAAATCCATCTCCCAGATCTCTACTCCACTCCGCGTTCTGGCGCCCCACCCCATCTGCGGATCCTTGACATAATAAAACTGCTGTTTGGGACGCTTGAACAAAATCACCGGAGCCTGGAATTGCGCGGGGCTGAAATCTTCAGGCCAGTAGACTTGCGACCAATCCCTTCTTGGCGCGCTTTTACCAAGCACATGATCCACTTTGTTCCGCGCGATACGCTGATACGAAGCAAATCGTGCACTCAGGGTGGGCGTCTTCATCTCTCGGATGCGCCGGGCGTAATAATGTATCTTCCACAGCCAACGAATCTGGCTGTGTTCCAGCACCCAGGTATCGAAGATGGCGAACAAACCAACCTCTTCTCCTTGAGCTTCCAGACCCAACACAATCTGTTCCCCGATGTGAGTTCCTTCACACAGTCCACCCAGGCAATACGGTCCGTGAGGCCGCACGCTGCGAATCGCGGCAATATATTCCTCGGTCAGCGCCTGCATCTCTTGCCGGGAATAAGGGCGCCCACCCTTGAGGACAGGTGCATGACCTTGAACCTTGTACACCGTTTGTTTGGCGCCCATGTGGCGCGCCAGCATGGCATATCCCAGCGATTCTTCGCCGGGTGGGACGATAGCAAAAAAAGGTATGCTGCTACTCTCGCCGCGCTGAATTTCCATCAGCACCGGATCGCTCGTGTCCTGGATCTGGGTAATCAGTTGCGCCAGCGACTCTACAGTCGCTCCGCGAAACAGAGCGGAAAGCGGAAGCTCCTTGCCGGTTATTTTTTCCACTTCCGACAAAACGCGAGCCGCCATTAGGGAATGTCCACCGAGATCAAAAAAATTATCCCGAACGCCGATATTCGGGACGTGGAGCACACTCTGCCACACCTTTACCAGCTTGGTCTCCAGCTCATTCCTTGGCTCGACCACATCCCCGCTCTCCGCGGCAGCCCAGTCTGGAGCGGGAAGCAGGCGCCGGTTGATCTTTCCATTCGGACTCAACGGCAATGCCTTCATCTCGACAAAAGCGCTCGGCACCATGTATTCCGGCAACCGTTTTCGAACTAGATCTTTCAGTTCCGCGCCAGGAATCGACGCCCCTGAGGGAACAACATAGGCCACCAGACATTTATCGCCTGGATTATCCTCGCGCACAACAACGACCGCAGATTGCACCGTGGGTTGTTTCGTGAGGACAGCTTCAATCTCTCCCAATTCAATACGAAAGCCGCGCAGTTTGACCTGATTGTCGATGCGTCCCATGTATTGGATGTTTCCATCCGCTAAGAAACGAGCCAGATCGCCGGTCCGGTACATGCGCGCGCCGGCTTGCTTGGCAAACGGATTCGGAACAAAGCTTTCCTTCGTAAGATCGTCTCTACCAAAATATCCCCTGGCAAGACCATCCCCGGCCAAATACAACTCGCCCGGTACCCCAATCGGGAGCGGATGACGGCTTTCGTCAAGGATGTAAGCTTGAGTATTGGGAAGCGGCCGCCCGATGGTTACCTCGGCTCCGCGCGGCACCAGAGTGTAAGTGGAGTAGGTCGTGTCCTCGGTGGGACCGTAAAGATTGTAAACCTTACTGACTCCAGTCTTGTCGTAGATGCGCTGAGCAAGGCTGGTTGGCAGCGCTTCTCCCGCCAGATTCACTACCTGCACCGAAGCCGGGACGCCTTCCAACCGAACCAATTCAGCAATCGCAGATGGAACGGTGTTGATCAGAGTCACTTCGCGGGCTGCAGGCAGCTTAGGCAGCGCCAATGCGTTCTCCGCAA
>JBAVUV010000749.1:0-1733 GCA_049696955.1 Candidatus Sulfotelmatobacter sp.
AGTTGGTACCTCTGCAATGCGTAACTCGAGCAATGTGGCCTTCACCACCATCTCCGTGGCAAATTCCATTCCCGTGGTTCGCAGTCCCATACGTTCATACGCGTCTTTGCGAAAACCGCGCAGACCACAATAGAAATCTCCCACGGGACTTTTAAAAAACAGGCGTCCGAGGCGGGTTAGCGCGGGATTGCCGAAGTAACGGTGCAGAGGAGGCATGGCGTTTTTCTGGATTCCGCCTCTAAAGCGATTGCCCATTACCACCTGTGCGCCCTTGCGCAACTGTTCGACAAATCGTGGGATGTGTCCGAAATCGTAGCTGTCGTCGGCATCTCCCATCACTACGTATCGACCGGATGCGGCCGCGATCCCCCCCATCAGGGCACTGCCGTAGCCCTTCGCCTGCACATTCACAACTTTGGCGCCCAACCGTTCCGCAATCTGGAGCGAGCCGTCGGTACTGCCGTTGTCGGCGATAACAATTTCACCTGTAATACGAGCTTCCTGCAAAGCGCGCTGCGCCTTGACGATGCAGGCTTCCAGGGTTTCGGCCTCGTTCAGGCAGGGCATTACCACCGACACTTCAATCGCGCCCTCGTCTTTTACCGGCGATACAACCGGCTGACGATCCACTTCCGCTCTAAGGGCAGCCCCCACAATCACTCCTTATCAGGGAAACGTGTCTATTTGTTTTGAGTATCGGAATAATAACAGGAACCGGAGCGGGTCTTGGCACTACTTATCCACAAGAAATGCGCGCCATTACGCCAGGTTGCGACCTCTGCACACCGCGTGATACAAGGCAATTGAACGGCATGTCAGTGATTCGTAGGTTTACCAGAGCGTGCGCAATCTTCTTCTTGGGAAGTGAATGCAGGCCCCGGACTATCGTTCGAGGGCTCGCATCGGGCTATCGGATGAATGTTTCGCCGACCGAGAAACTTGGATATCTTCTGGGAATCGACGAACCCCACCTGCAAAAGGCGATCCGGAATCATGTCGCCGCCGGCGACACGGTGTATGACATTGGGGCGAATGTGGGTTACGTATCCCTGTCACTGGCAAAACGGATTGGACCCACGGGTCGAGTGATGGCATTCGAGCCAATTCCGAGCAACGCCGCTGCCTTTCGTGAAAACATTGAGATCAACGGAATCACCAACGTTCGGCTGCTGAATCTCGCGGCGTCAGATAAGTCTGGCGATGCGGTCATCCGAATGACTGAGAACTCAGCCACGGCAAGCCTGGTCTGGCATCGAAATGAGCCTTCGGCCACTGAGCTGCACGTCGGCACTGTGGCCATCGACGAACTCGTCGAGGCAGGCGAGTTCGGGCTTCCCACTTTTGTGAAAATTGATGTTGAAGGTGCAGAGGGCAGCGTTTTGCAGGGCATGCGCCGGACAATTGCCGCCGCCCGGCCGGTCCTGTTTATCGAATGCTCGGATATAGGCCGCGAACTAACGTGGCAACTGCTCGGAGAACTGAAGTATCGCTGTCACTCGGCCATCACGGGCGATACGGTCAGAGCATTCGAGCAGTACCGGCACTCTGATTTTCTCTGGCTGCCTAAGTCGTCCGTAGCACAAGTCGAGTCCTAAATGTTTGGGAGGAGCGCAACAAATCGGTGTAATATCGCTATTCCGCGAACCAAATTGAATCGGTGAAGTTACGGATGCTGAAACGCTTTTTTGTCAGACCTCGGCTGGAACCTGTTCTTCTACTGGCAAGCCTAGCAT
>JBAVUV010000750.1:0-4025 GCA_049696955.1 Candidatus Sulfotelmatobacter sp.
GCATAGCGGAAGAGATCGCTGACAGTATTGACTTAAAGGAAGTCTGCGCGCCTTCACTTGCATTTGTCCCGCCATCGCGTTTTTTTCGTTCTTCAGCCTTCAGCGCCTCCCAGTTGCGCTTCACTTCGGCGGAAGTATCGGCCTTCACTTCGCCAAAAACATGCGGATGCCGGTTCACCAGTTTGTCCGAGAGCCGATCGAGAACGTCATCAATGGAAAACGTTCCCTGCTCCTTAGCCATTTCCGAATAGAAAAGGACCTGCAGAAGAAGATCGCCGAGTTCGCCGGGAAGCTCGCTCCAGTCGCGATTATCGATCGCTTCAAGAACTTCGTAAGTTTCTTCCAGCGTATAGGGCTTGATGGAATCAAAGGTCTGCTCGCGATCCCAAGGGCAGCCTCCCGGTGCGCGTAGCCGCTCCATGATAGCGACTGCGCGTTCAAAACGTTCGCCGGTGGTGGACATTGCAACCACTTTAAATGACCCGCCTCCGATGCCGCAATTCAGGCGAAGCTGACTTATTTCTGATAACCCGCGACGACTCGCATGGCATCCAAATTATTAACAGCAATCAAACATTCAAGGAGAAAAATCCATGGCAAATACTCTTCAACGAAAAACCATTGCAATCCTGGCAACGGATGGCTTCGAGCAAGTTGAATTAACGCAACCGAAAAAGGCGCTGGAAGAAGCTGGCGCAAGAACTCAGGTCGTATCCCCTAAAGGAGGCACGATTCGTGCCTGGAACAAGAAAGACTGGGGCGAGGAGGTACCAGTCGATATAACGCTCGACTCCGCCGACCCCGCAAAATACGACGCTCTTCTTTTGCCCGGCGGGGTCATGAACCCCGATCAGTTGAGAATGATTCCCGAAGCGGTCAAGTTTGTGAAGCACTTTTTTGAGCAGGGGAAACCCGTGGCGTCGATCTGCCATGGACCCTGGATGCTGGTAGAAGCGGGCGCGGTGCGGGGACGAACAGTTACCTCCTGGCCTTCTCTGAAGACCGACATTCGAAATGCCGGCGGTACCTGGGTGGATGAAGAAGTAGTTTTGAGTAACGGAGTGGTCACCAGCCGCAAGCCTGATGACATTCCGGCATTCAACCGGCAAATGATCGATTTATTTTCGAAGGGTGCAAACGCGAGCGGACAGGCACGGAAAGTCGCGTAAAGCAAAACAGCTTGCAGGATTCCGGCCCGAGTGCCCTCAATCGGGCCGGTGTTTTTTGCGCGACCGCCAAACTTTCAGCCCAGCCCATGGGATTTCGGTCAGGCACGTTGCAGCACCAAAGTGACTTGTTGCCTGGGAGCGGCGAAGTGCAGACTCTACGAGTCGAAGTGTGACTTGGCCAACGGAATTTTAGTAACCTTGCAACAAGTTACTCCGGTGCGAAATCCATATGGTCCTAGCGGCAAATCCACGGGCAAGCCTGGAAGGCCAACGCTTTCACGTAGTGGTGATTGGCGGCGGGATCAATGGCGTGGCTGTGGCGCGAGAGTGCGCGCGCGCGGGAAAGCACACGCTACTGGTCGAACAAACTGATTTTGCCGCGGGAGTAACCAGCCGCTCGACTCGAATTATTCACGGTGGATTGCGCTACCTGGAGCACGCGGAGCTCGGGCTGGTGCGGGAGTCGCTGCGCGAGCGAGAGAAGTTACTGCGGGAGAAATCTCACCTTGTGCATCCCATGCACTTCCTGCTGCTTTTAAACGAAACCAGCCAACGCAGCGCACTGAAAGTGCGCGCGGGATTATGGCTCTACCAACGCATGGCAGGAAAACCGCCCAGGGACAGCACTGAAATGGAATTGAAGAGGCTGGAGCGAGCGTTGGACGCGGGGCACAAGTGGTCTTTTTTTGACTATGAAGATGCGCAGTGCGAGTTTCCCGAGCGCCTGGTTGCGGAATGGCTCCTGGAGGCGGTAGAGGCTGGCGCTGTGGTGCGGAATCATACCGAAGCACTCGCAGTCGATGTGGCGCATGGCCGGGTCCATGGCGTGTTGCTGCGCGATCAGATTACCGGTCGCGATGCGCGCGTAGACGCGGCATGGGTGATCAACTGCAGTGGGCCATGGGCCGACCGCGTTTGCCAGCGCTCTTCCATTCGCATGGGCAAGCCAATGCTGGGCGGAGTACGCGGCTCACACATCGTGATACCACGCTTTCCAGGTTCGCCAAATATGGCGGTTTATACCGAGGCGGCGGATGGCCGGCCCATGTTTGTAATTCCGTGGAACGACCAAATCATGGTCGGAACAACTGAGGTTGCGGACAACAGCGATCCGGGAAAAACCGTTCCATCGGCTGAGGAAATCAATTACCTGGTCCGCTCCGTGTCGCAACTGTTTCCCAAGGCAAAAATCACGGCGCAGAGCGTGAAATATTCTTTCGCCGGCATTCGGCCACTGCCCTATTCGCCGAACAGTAATCCCTCAGCCGTCACGCGGAAGCACATTCTGCACGATCACGCCGATGACGGCGCGGCGCACATGATCTCAGTGATCGGCGGAAAGCTGACGACCGCGGCGTCGCTGGCCCGCGGCTGCGCGCGGAAGATCGGTTTACAGGCGGCGGAGCCGAATACATTTGCGATGGGGCGGGGGCCCGCCTTGGATCCCCTGCTGGACGACGCCGTGCTGGAAATTGCGCGGATCGGAGCGGTAAGTGAGGAATCCGCGCGGGGCATATTGGAGTGGCACGGCAAACGCGCGGCCGATATTGCACGCATGGCTTTAGTGGGAGCTGAATTACGGGCTCCGATTTGTCCGCACACTTCGCACGTCGTTGCGGAAGTGGTGGAAGCTTACCGCAGAGAATATGCCGTCACGCTGGGAGACGCACTTCTGCGTCGAGTGCCGGTGGCGCTCGGCGCGTGCTGGTCGGAATCGTGCAGCCGCGAAGCCGCATTACGCATTGGGGCGGTGCTGGGCTGGAATGATCTTACCCGTGGCGCGAATCTGGAAGCGTTTGAGACGGAGCGCGCGGCTTTTTTAAGGCCTCCCCCACGCTCTGAAGCTATGTTCGACGCTGCTGCGGATTAGGTGTGGCAATCAGCGTGTAGCCGTTCAGGATCGTCCGAGATAATCCCGTTCACTCCCCATTTTGAAAATCGCTTCATCTCATTCGCGGAATTGACCGTCCAGACCAATACTTTTCTGCCTGCACTCTTGATCTCATCGATGACGCCCCGTCGCACCAACTTATAGTGTGGGATCACATAGGTGGCAGGCAGACGGGGCCAAAGGCCCAACTGAGAACGCGTCTCGCAAATCAGACCGAGGGGGATGTTTGCGTCAAGGGCGTGGAAACCCTGAAGCACTTCTGGCAGAAATGAAGAAATCACATAGCCTCGGCGTGGCGCGCAGGCACGAAGCAAATCTAGCGCAATGGTTTCCAGTCCGCGGACTTTCAGCTCGATGTCGAGAAAAGCTGTGGTTTGGTAGCTCTTCAGAATATCGCCAAGAAGCGGGAGTCCTAACTGCGATGCCGAAGAGCGAGCGACTTCAATCCCCTGAACCGCGGCATCGTGGCAGATCACAGGCTGGCCGTCGGCGGAGAGTCGCACATCGAACTCGAAGCCATCGCAGCCATGGGCGAGAGCCCAATCAAAAGCAGCCAGAGAATTTTCGGGGATTGATTTCTCAGTCCGCGCGCCGCGGTGGCCAAGAAGGAGTGGACGAATCGGCATACCTTGATTCTAATGACGCGCTAATCCAAGTCGAAATCCCGAATCGGCTTGCCGGTGTCGGGCGATTCCTTGGCTTTCTTCACCGCTTCCTGAAACTTTTTTTCCAGAAGCTCGGAGGCATGCTTTTGTGCTTCGACGGATTGGCGGAAGATGGATTCGCGGCGCGTATCCTGCTCTTTCATGGCGCGGGCGGCGTCTTCCATGTCATTGAACATGCGCGGCTTTACGGCAGCGGTATGGGCGATCACCGACCGGGTTTCGACGTCCACTTTCAGCAGCGCGCTGCAGCACGGACAGGTGATTTCGAAGTTTGGGGGATGCTTCGCCACACTGCGAATC
>JBAVUV010000751.1:0-18734 GCA_049696955.1 Candidatus Sulfotelmatobacter sp.
TTCGGCAACGGCGATCTTTATATGGAGAAGTATGTCGAGCACCCGCGGCACATCGAGTTTCAGGTGCTCGCGGATGAGCACGGAAACGTCGTGAGCCTGGGGGAGCGGGAATGCTCAATCCAGCGGCGGCATCAGAAATTGCTGGAAGAATCACCCTCCACCCAGGTCACGGGAGAATTGCGAGATCAGATTGGCGCGGTTTTGTGCAAGTCGCTTACCGAGATCGGCTACACGAATGCCGGAACCATCGAGTTTTTGATGGATCAGGACCGTCGGCTGCACTTCATCGAGATGAACACGCGCATTCAAGTGGAGCATCAGGTGACGGAGATGGTGACGGATGTGGATCTGGTGAAGAGCCAGATCATGATTGCAGCCGGCGCTCATATGCGGGACGTGCTGCAGGGGCCGATTGTGCATCGCGGGCACGCCATCGAGTGCCGGATTAACGCAGAACATCCGGAGAAGTTCACGCCGTCGGCGGGGAAGATTACAACGTTTAATCCTCCGGGTGGCACCGGGGTGCGCGTGGATACGGCGGCGTATGCAGAGGGAACAATCCCGCCGTATTATGACTCGCTGATCGCTAAGCTGATTGTGCGCGGCAAGGACCGGAGCGAAGCAATTTCGCGGATGACGCGGGCGCTGGAAATGTTTATCGTCGAGGGCGTTTATACCACGATACCGCTACATCGCCGGATCATGGCCGATCCGGATTTTCGTGCGGGGAAGTTTGATACCGGATTCATCGAGCGATTTCTGGCGGCGAATAAAAAGGATTCGGCGGCGTGATTGTTGTTCCTCGTCTTTACGCCATTGTGGATTCTGCCTTCTTTCCCTCCACTCAAGCGTTGACGAGCTTTGTCGACGAACTTGTAGCGGGCGGATGCCCGTTATTGCAATACCGCAACAAGAACGGAAATGTACGCGTAATGCTGGAACAGGCGCGCGAACTGAAGCGGCTCGTGGGTGGCAAAGTCAAGCTAATCATGAATGACCGCGCTGATCTGTGCGTAGCCGCGGAATTCGACGGCGTCCACGTCGGGCAGGACGACCTGTCTCCGGAATCGGTGCGCAGGATTATTGGACCTGATCGGACGCTTGGGGTTTCCACCCATAACACGGGGCAACTGCGGTCGGCCGATCGGACTTCAGCCGACTATCTTGCGTTAGGTCCTGTCTTTTCTACGTCGAGCAAAGAGAAGCCTGATCCACTGGTCGGGCTTGATGGCGTACGCCGGGCGCGGCAGTTGACGCGGAAACCCCTGGTCGCGATCGGTGGGATCACGCGGGCCAATGCCGCCTCGGTGATTGAAGCAGGGGCCGACTCCGTGGCGGTGATATCCGATCTGATACGGGAGCCGCGAAAATCAGCAGAAGAATTTTTGCGCATCTTGAGGTAAAGTCTGGAGGCTTCCATTATCGTCCCGGCGGGCGGGGGCGGGACGCCGGCGCTACTAGTTCCGGCGCTATGAGGCTTAGGAGGATGCCTGAGTACACCGACAACGCAGCCGGCTGCGAGCAGCGACTGGGAGATCCACAGCCATCAGGATAAAGAACTGGTCAAAGGCCTGGGCCTGACCAGCGCCACCATGCTTGTCATGGGGTCGATGATTGGCTCGGGAATTTTTATTGTCTCGGCGGAGATTGCCCGCGAAGTGGATTCACCTGCTTTGCTGATTGGGGCGTGGGCAGTGGCGGGTTTCATGACCATCGTTGCCGCCCTCAGTTATGGCGAACTGGCGGCAATGATGCCGCGGGCCGGCGGTCAATATGTTTATCTCCGCGAAGCGCTGGGGCCGTTGTGGGGGTTTCTCTACGGCTGGACTTTATTCCTGGTAATTCAGACTGGGACGATTGCCGCAGTGGGCGTCGCTTTCGGCAAGTTCCTGGGAGTTTTCTTTCCGGCGATTTCCTCGTCGAACTGGATTCTGCATCTCTGGAAGGTCCCGCCGATTCGTCTGGGGCCAATGGTTCTCGGCAACATGGATGTCGGAATCAACACGCAGAATCTGGTCGCTATCCTGCTGGTGGTTTTCCTTTCCGTGGTGAATATTTTTGGGTTGAAAACGGGAGCACTCATCCAGAATGTGTTTACGGCGGCGAAGGTTTCGGCGCTTCTGGGACTTGCGTTGTTTGGAGTGGCACTGGGGCGAAATGCTCACGCTCTGGCTGCGAACTTCAGCGGACATTTCTGGCACAACGCCGGACTAAGCGCCCAACACGCGGTACAGGTGGGAGTGGGCGGGCCGGTGGTGATGGTGGGTACGCTGACGATTCTGGCGGTGGCGCAGGTGGGATCGTTGTTTTCGGCGGATGCCTGGAACAACGTCACGTTTACCGCGGGAGAAGTGAAGAATCCCAACCGCAATTTGCCTTTGTCGCTGGCGTTGGGCACGGGCGTGGTGATTACGCTCTATGTAGCGTGCAACTTTATCTATCTGACGACGCTGCCGCTCGACGGAACTGCAGGCGCGGCTACGATTCTGGGGCGCGGCATTAAGTACGCTGCCGAGGATCGCGTGGGTACAGCGGTCATGACGCAGATGTTCGGCGCTGCCGGCGGATTGCTGATGGCCGGAGCCATTCTGATTTCAAGCTTCGGATGCAATAACGGGCTGATTCTTTCGGGCGCGCGGGTCTACTATGCCATGGCGAAGGACGGGTTGTTCTTCAAGAGCGTCGCCAAATTGCATCCAACCTATAAGACGCCTGCAGTTTCGCTGATGGTGCAGATGGTCTGGGCGTGCCTGCTCTGCGTATCAGGGAGCTACGGGCAGCTTCTCGATTACATTATTTTTGCTGTACTGGTTTTCTACATTCTGACGATTGTGGGATTGTTCGTTCTGCGGCGAACGCGTCCCCACGCCCCGCGCCCCTACCGCGCCGTTGGCTATCCGGTGCTGCCCGCGATTTATATTGTGATGGCTTTATTTATCGATGTCATACTATTGCGCTATAAACCGCAATTCACGTGGCCGGGGTTGATTGTGGTACTGCTAGGCATCCCGGTATATTACGCGTGGTCGAAGAGTTCGAGAACGACGAGCGCATCTTAAGCCCAAGGAGACACTGAAGCATGGCGAATCTGTTCGCGAAGAAGGACCTTCCCACACTGATGAAAGAGGCGGTCGAGGTTGAAGGCGAACAAAGCCTGCGGCGCGCCCTCGGTCCTCTGAATCTGGTGACACTGGGCATCGGCGCGATTATTGGGGCGGGCATTTTTGTCATTACTGGACAAGCCGCGGCGCAGTTTGCCGGGCCCGCGCTGGTGATCTCGTTCGTCCTGGCTGGCGTTGCCTGCGCCTTCGCGGGACTGTGCTACGCCGAATTCGCTTCGATGATTCCTATCGCGGGCAGCGCGTATACGTACTCTTATGCGACGCTGGGTGAACTGGTTGCATGGATTATTGGCTGGGACTTAATCCTGGAGTACGCGTTCGGCGCGGCTACGGTTGCAGTTGGGTGGAGCGGCCATTTGCGCGCGTTCCTGCACGATCTGGGCTGGAATATGCCGGCTCTTCCCACCTCTGATTTCCTGCTTTTCGGGACGCCGGTACATTTGAAATACGACTACATTGGCTTCATCGTCATCATGGTGATTACCACGATCCTGGTGATCGGCATCAAGGAATCGGCAAATTTTACCACTGCCATAGTAATCATGAAGGTTGCGGTGGTTTGCATGTTCGTGGTTCTGGCCACCTGGTTTTTGTATTCGCATTCCTGGAAACCAAACTACTGGCACCCATTCATCCCGCCAAACACCGGAGAGTGGGGACACTTTGGATGGTCGGGAATTTTGCGAGGAGCGGGCGTGGTCTTCTTCGCATACATCGGCTTTGATGCAGTTTCAACTGCGGCGCAGGAGGCGAAGAATCCTAAGCGAGATATGCCCTTTGGCATTCTCGGTTCGCTGGTTATTTGCACGGTGCTTTATATCCTGGTTTCCGGCTTGCTCACTCACTTGGTCCCTTACCAGCAACTCAACGTTCCAGATCCCGTGGTCGTGGGCATCCGCGTGGCCGGACAACAATGGGCCACTTTCCTGGTAGAAATTGGAGCGCTCGGCGGTCTGGCGACGGTGATGCTGGTCATGTTGTTGGGCCAGTCGCGCGTTTTCTATTCCATGTCGCGCGATGGTTTGCTCTGGCCATGGGCGGGAAAAATTCATCATCGCTTTCGCACGCCGTATCTCAGTTCCATCGTAGTGGGTATCTTCGTTGCGATCCTGGCCACCGTCATTCCCCTCAATGTGCTGGATGAGATGACGAGTGTGGGTACGCTGCTCGCCTTTGTACTGGTTAGCGCGGGAGTGTGGGTGATGCGCCGGACTCATCCGGAGCTAAACCGGCCGTTCAAGACGCCGCTGGTGCCGCTGGTTCCCATTCTCTCGATCCTTTTTTCAGGGGCGCTCATTGTTTTTCTATCCCCGGCTACGCAGATCCGGCTTGTGGTCTGGCTGGTGATTGGGCTCGCCATTTACTTTAGCTACGGACGCAAGCACAGCAAGGTGCAACAGGCGCTGCAGGCAGAGCCGGTTTCGAAGAGCGTGTCTTAGGGAGTTTTTCTCTTGCAGTTACGGGCTCTCCGCGCGGCGCGGAGGGCCTTTTTGTTTTATAGTCGGTTAATAGGTGGGTGATACGAAATAGAGTAATTCAATCATGAAAATTGTGAGCGCAGAAGAAATGCGGACCATTGACCGCGCTACCAGCGACCGGTTTGGTGTGCCTTCGCTCACGCTGATGGAGAATGCGGGGGCGGCCGTCGCGGATTATGTGCTCGCGCATTACGCTTCGGCGGCGCGGGTCGTGGTTTTCTGCGGGAAGGGAAATAATGGCGGCGATGGATTTGTGGCGGCGCGACGGCTGCATGAGCGGGAGAAAAAGGTCCAGGTAATCCTGTTGACGGACCCATCCGATCTTCGGGGCGACGCGGCGGTCATGTACGGTGAGCTGCCGATTCCAGCGCTGGCTGTGCATTCCATCGATGAGTTGAGAAGTGAACGCGTGCAGCTTTTGCTGCAGGGTGATTTGTATCTCGATGCCGTGCTGGGCACGGGTTTCAAGCCTCCGGTAAGCGGACTCTATGCCGAAGCAATCGCGTTCATGAACGCAAGCCAGGTTCCGGTGATCGCCGTGGATATTCCTTCCGGCGCAGATGCCGACGCGATGGAGAAGCAGACTGGAAGGATTGCCCGCGCGGATGCAATCGTGACCTTCACTGCGCCGCGTCCGGCGCATGTGTTCGGAGATCTGAGTTCAGGTCCAACTTGTGTGGTGGGCATCGGCTCCCCTGAAGACGCTATCGTTTCTTCGCTGCAACTGAATGTAATTACGCCGCACGATATTGCTGCGTTGGTCGGGCCGCGTCCCGCGGAGTCGAACAAAGGGAACTACGGACATGTGCTTGTGGTCGGAGGATCGTTGGGGAAATCGGGAGCGGCGGCGATGGCGGGAATGGCCGTGTTGCGGGCAGGGGCGGGGCTTTCGACGGTGGCGACGGCAAAATCGGCTCTGGGAAATGTCGCCGGGTTTCATCCCGAGCTGATGACCGAGCCTCTACCCGAAACGGATGCGGGCACAATTTCGAAGAGTGCGCTAGAAGAGATCTATGAATTAGCGAAAGCGAAGAACGTAGTTGCAATCGGGCCGGGAATTTCGCGGAATCCGCAGACTGCAGAAATGGTGCGGGCGCTGGTGGCGAACCTTCAAGTCAGTATGGTCGTGGATGCCGACGGCCTGAACGCGTTCGATGGCCGCACAAGCGAATTAAACGGCAAGGGCCGAACGCTGGTGATTACACCGCATCCCGGAGAGATGGCGCGGCTGGCCGGAATGAGCATTCCCGACGTTCAAAAAGATCGGCTGGGGGTGGCAAGAAAATTTGCGCGGGAACATGAATTGATTGTTGTACTCAAAGGCCACCGCACGGTCGTGGTGCGGCCGAATGGTGAGGCCTGGGTGAACACAACAGGAAATCCGGGAATGTCTACCGGGGGCACGGGGGACATTTTGACGGGAATGGTTGCGGGCATGATCGCGCAGAATCCGATAGATGCGTTTGTCGCGACAATGACTGCGGTGCATCTACACGGGCTAGCTGGCGATGTAATGTGCGAGCAGTTGGGCGAGCATTCGCTTGTGGCCACCGATCTTCTGCAAGGATTGCCGGAGGCTTTTCGGCGGACGAAGAAGGCGGCGAAAGAAAAAATTGTGTGCTGGGGCGAATAATTGGGCGCGCAATTTTGTCGCTATCTCGAAGCGGGTAAGCGAATTGTTTTTCCAGAAGCTGCCGAACGGCGCGCTGCGTCCAGGATTTCGGTCACAGTGATATTTGTTTCAAGCGAAGATAATCCATCGGGCTTCATCCCGTCGATTACCACTGCTTTTAGAAGTGACAAGGAGGTATCGTAAGGCGCGGGAAGTGCCTTGGCTGCGATCTGCTCTTCTTGGCTGCCGGCGCGGCGCACGCGAATATCATCGTGCTTCACGGTGATTACGTATCCGGTCTGACCGTACACTTCCATATCTTTGCGGTCGAAAGGCCAGTTCCATGAAGCTTGTATGATGGCCTGCGCCTTGGGATAGGTGAGGATGATGGTGGCCTCGTCGTCGACATGCGGATAGATTTCTGGTTTGATCTGCTGCGTTACAGCAGTTACGGTTTCGGGGCGTTGGCCGTCCATCAGCCAGGTCATGAGATCGGCGCCATAGCAGCCGAAATCGAAGAGCGCGCCTCCGCCGTTGAGTTTGGGATCTGTGAGCCAGGCTAAAAATTCGGGGGCGACATTGATTTCCTTGGGACCACTGTGACCATCGTGAACCACCACTTTGCGGATGTCACCGATTGCCTTTTCGTGCACGAGGTCGTATGCGGCGCGATTGCTGCGGTACCAAGTTGTCTCGTAGTTCACGAGGACGTGAATCTTGCCCGCGTCTGCCGCTTTCTTGATCGCCAGTGCGTCTTCTAAGGTGACCGCCAAGGGTTTTTCCATCATGACGTGAATGCCGCGCCGGGCGCAGATTTCGACGACGCGGCGATGGTCATACGTATTCGTGTATACGAGGACCGCTTGCGGATGCGCGCGGTCGAGCATTTGTTCCAAGCTTGGAAAAAGCAAATTCTGGTCGATGCCGAACTGCTTCGAATATCGAGCGAACAACGATTGGTCAGCTTCGGCGATGCCAACGATTTCTATCGCTGGATCGTGAAGCGAACGCTCGAAAAATCCCTGCACATGTCCATGAACCAGGCCAACGATGCCGACACGCAGAGGAGGCCGATTTTCCGCGGGCTTGCTCTGGCTTTGCAGATGTGGAAGTCCGAATAGAAGAATAAATGCAAAATTAGCGAAAGATAAAAAGTGGCGCATGCAAGTACTCCGTAAGCACGAAATTGAAAATCGTCGTCGCGCAAGAGATTCCCGCCGAGTCTGACGGGACATTGTATCAACAGTAAACAAAGCCGTAAGCACTGGCGGGAAAGCCAGTTGCAGGCCGCGGAGACGGGCTAGCAGCGCGGGAATCCGGCCATTCGCTTCCGTAACCTGTTACCTGTCCCATTGGCGTGGCATAGTAGTTTCACTTATGACCCACTTCCCCCAACCGCACCCTTCGAGGCGCGCGGCCCGAATCCAGCTAGGCGATGCTGTCCTGGCTGCGATCCGTCTAGAAGACGGCCGGCGCACAAAAGCCAAACTCCAATCGATTTCCGTGACCGGTGGACTGTTGCACTTGCAGCATCCGCTGGGTACTGGCTCCTTTGTCGAACTCGCGTTTCAAACGCAATCGGGCCCGGTCCACGGCATGGCTGAAGTCCTCGCTCCCATGCGAAAGACAAATACTGGAGTGCTCCAACCCTTTCGTTTCGTCGCGTTTGAAGATGACGACCATCGGCGCCTGCGCACGTCAGTCGATCATGTGGCGGACCGGAGTCTACTGGGATTAAAGTCGTCCGTATTTGTGGTGCCGAAGACGACGATTTAGCCGGCACTGGCCATTCGCGCGGCTTCTCTGATGCTGAGGGCGGAGCTCTCGCTATACTGGTCGTGGTCATGCAAGATACGGCTGCGAACGGATGCGGAGGAGGATGACGCGGGAGATTACTACTCAATCGGCGGAGGAGACGATCGCCCTCGGGCGAACGCTGGCGCAGTTGCTGGCGCCGCCGAGGATCGTGCTGCTGCGCGGTGACCTGGGCGCGGGGAAAACAACGCTGGTCAAGGGAATTGCAGAAGCGTTCGAGGCGGCTCAGGCAGAGAACGTCACCAGTCCTACCTTCACTTTAGTTCACGAATTTCGTGGGCCGCTCGCCGATTTATTTCATATCGATCTGTACCGGGTGGATACCCTTCGCGAGCTCGAGACTTTGGGGCTCGAGGATCTGCGTTCTAACAGAAGCATTTTGCTGATTGAGTGGGGGGAGAAATTTCCGCGCTTGCAGAAGGAGCGGGATGTTGAAATCTCTTTGCAGCAGGAGGGGGAAAACAAGAGGCGGATCAAGATCGTCAGCTAGCGGTTGAGCGGAACTCCTGCAATAACGGCCGTCCGCTGGCATGAGGATGGCGCGCGCCACTCGCGCAGCATTGAGAAGAGGATGGCAGCGGTGAAGAAGATTAGGGCTAGGCGATTCGATTTCACTAGTTTGATTATGACACAGGGCTTTTCGTCGGGACGTCGATATCTTCAACCACAGGAGACACAGAGGAACACGGGGTAACCCTGTTGGTATCTGGGACTGACCCACTTTAGAATCCCATGATGTTGTAACCGCAGTCGACGTAGATGATTTCGCCGGTGATGCCGCTGCTGGCGTCGGAGGCAAGGAACACTCCAGTGGAACCGACTTCCTCGACTTCCACGCGGCGGCCGAGCGGGGCGCGCTCTTCGTGGCCTTTGAGCATGTCACCGAAGCCGGCGATGCCGCGGGCGGCGAGAGTCTTGATGGGGCCTGCGGAGATGGCGTTCACGCGGATCTTCTTCTTGCCTAATTCGTAGGCGAGATAGCGCACGGAGCATTCGAGTCCGGCTTTGGCGACCGCCATCACGTTGTAACGAGGCACGACTTTTTCGGAAGCGTAGTAAGTCATGGTGAGGATCGATCCGCCGTCTTCCATGAGTGGGGCCGCAGCGCGCGCGACAGCGACCAGCGAATAGACGCTGACATCCATTGCGATGCGAAAACCCTCGCGCGTGGTGTCGATGAAGTCGCCTTTAAGTTCGTCGGCGGGAGCGTAGGCGACGGAGTGCACCAGCGTGTGCAGCTTGCCATGGCCTTCTTTCAACGTCGCGAAAAGACGGCTAATTTCTTCATCTTTGCTAACGTCGCACATGTAAGCTTCAGCGCCGGGGAGCGAGAGAATGAGATCTTTTGCTTCCTGCTCCAGGCGCTCGTTCTGGTAGGTGATTGCGAGCTTCATGCCGGCGGCGTGCAGCCCTTGCGCGATGGACCAGGCGATCGAGCGCTTGTTGGCGACTCCGAAGACGACACCGTTACGGCCTTGTAACTCTGAGGACATGAGTGCTCCTTGGAATGGGAAAGGATATCAGCCAGAAGAGGCATTTACCACGGCGATAGGGAGAGAATTTGATTGTCGATTTTCAATTGTCGATTTCCAATTGAAGTCTTTACCGCCGCTGAATTCATTCCGCTCCCTAACATGGAGATCACGCTGGCGGCAAAGACGAAGCGCAACGGGCGTTGACCGAGGATATTTCGCATGTTTTAACTTTAGCTGATGTGGAGTTGAGTCGAGAGTTACGAACGAAACTTCATGCGGGAGTCTGTAGCTTGTCAGACTCCTCGCGAATTCTTCTCCAGGCGCGCTCGACATGTTTCGCTTCTGTGTTTGTCTGGCCGACGCACAGGCGAAGAGTTAGCTTTCCGTTGAGTTTGGTGTGGGTGAGGAAGAGATCGCCACTGCGGTTGAGGCGATCCATGATGGTCTGATTGGCGGCGTCTCCGGCTTTATGGCGGAAGCAAATCAGATTCAGCGGGACTGGAGCTGCGAGTTCGAAATCTTTATCATTGTCATGGCGCACCCAATCGGCGAACTGCTGCGCCAGTTCTACGTGACGGCGAATGTGGTGCTGCAGGCCTTCGACACCGTAATGGCGGATCACGAACCAGAGCTTGAGCGAGCGGAAGCGGCGGCCGAGTTGGATGTGCCAGTCGCGATAATCGATTACTGCTCCCGATTCCGTGGCCTGATTGCGCAGATATTCCGGCAGGATGCTTAGAGTCTGGATGAGAGCTTTGCGGTCGCCGACCCAGAAGCAGTTGCAATCGAAGTTGGTGAACATCCACTTGTGAGGATTGAAGTTGTAGCTGTCGGCAAGCTCCACGCCGTTTTGCAGATGGCGAAATTCCGGACAGAGAGCCGCAGTACCTGACATGGCTGCATCCACGTGCAGCCACAGGTTGTGCCGGCGGCAGATTTCGGCAATCTGAGAAATCGGGTCCATGGCATTCGAAGACGTTGTGCCGACGGTGGCGCAAACAAAGCAGGGGACGAGATTTTTGAGCTTATCTTCTTCTATCTGGTGCGCGAGAGCATCAGGACGCATCGCGAAATTTTCGTCCACGTCAATCTGACGGAGATTGTCGACGCCGATTCCTGCGATCATTGCGGCCTTCTGCAGCGAGGAGTGGGTTTGAGTTGAGACGTAAGCTACGATGCGGCCGTCACATCCTTTTTTGTTACTGTTGTAGTGGGTGGCACGTTCGCGAGCGGCGAGTAGTGCGCAGAGTGCCGCACTCGATGCCGTGTCTTGAATCACGCCGCCGCCGGTACTCGATGAAAGGAATTTCTCCGGCAAGCCAAGCATGGCTACGAGCCAGTCGAGAACATGAGTTTCCAGCTCCGTGCATGCGGGACTGGTGGACCAGAGCATGCCCTGCACGCCTAGCCCGGAGGAGAGAAGATCGCCAAGAATTCCGGGACCGGAAGCGTTGCAGGGAAAGTATGCGAAGAAATTCGGCGACTGCCAGTGGGTGACCCCGGGGAGAATCAGATTGTCGACATCTTTGAGCATCGCCGCGAACGGTTCGCCTTGCGCGGGAGGTTTCGCCGGCAAGGATGCGCGAATTTGTCCCGGCTTGGCTTGAGAAAGCACGGGAAATGACTCGACGTGAGATTGATAGTCGGCGATCCAATCGATTACGACATAGCCGTAGCGGCGGAACTCGTCGGGCGTCATGTGGAAAGATTTGTCTTCGGACACTTCCTTAACCTCAAGGTGAACCTGCTTGTACTTTGCCTTTAATGTTTTTCAGCTGGTTACGAATACATTCACCACGAACGCCACGAAGATACACGAAGTAAAATCGGTTCAATTCAACTGCCCGAAATATAGTCGCGTCTTGTATTCGAAGGCTGCGCGGCCATCGACGGCGCAAGCCTCAAAGATGTGCCGCAATTCGCGGAGCATGGGCGCGTGTTGTGGATGTTCTGGTCCAGGGGCGTACGACGAGGAGAGTAGACGGCCTTCCACGCCGGCGTAATCGAATTCCTGACGCATGTCGAAAACTCGTTCCTGATAGGTGTCAGGGTCAAAGAATTCGTTTACGGATTCGGTCGTGCGCTCGTGACGAACTTCTTTGTAATCGGTGCCGTATGTTAACAAGAGGTGTTCATATTCGCGGAGAAACTCGGTTGAGTCGGTGAGGCGCTCATTCCACAGAAGAACCAGCCAGCCTCCGGGTTTCAGGATGCGAACGAATTCATCTCTTGCCCGCGGGCGGTCGAACCAGTGAGCGGCTTGCGCAGCGGTAACGAAGTCGACGGTGTGATCGGAAAGAGTTGCCGCTTCGGCCGTCCCGGCAATGCTGGTGAAGTTCGGGAACGACGCGAGCAGGCGTTCTCCAGCGTTTCGCATCTCGGCATTGGGCTCGACGCCGAAGACGCGATTGCCATTCTCGAGCAACATGCGCGTCCAAATGCCGGTACCCGATGCGAGATCAGCAACCACGTGCCCGCGCGAGAGGGCGCACTCGGCTTTCAGCGCGTAGATTACATCTGCGGGATATCCCGGTCGGTAACGCACATAATTTTCGACCCGATCGGAAAAACGGCTGGTGGCATTGGAAGCAGGCATAGAGTCAACAAAAGTTTGGCATGTCGTGAGGGATCTATTCTAATGGCAAGGCGGACAATTGACGAGAAGCCCTGTTGCCGCTTCAAGTGCGATACCATTTCAACCAACATGAAACGTTGTACCGTATGAGAGTCGTCATCAAAGTCGGGACCAGCCTGATCGCGCCGGGCGGGCAGATCGACGCGAACCTGTTGCGCGCGATGGTAGATCAGTTCGATCTCAGCAAGAATGAATATTTGATCGTTACGTCGGGCGCGATCGCGGCGGGCATGTCCGGTCTGGGTTTGAGCGAGCGGCCGAGCGGTGTTCCCGGAATGCAGGCTTGTGCCGCGGTCGGGCAAAGCAAGCTGATGCACACTTACGAGCGGCTGTTCTTTGGTAAAAAAGTCGTGGCGCAACTTTTGCTTTCGAGCGACGACTTCACATCGCCGGTTCGCTACCGTAATCTGCAAAATGCTTTGACTGAGCTGCTTGGGCTGGGGGTTGTCCCCATTGTGAATGAAAACGACAGTGTTTCGGTGCGGGAATTGGAAGGCGCTTTTGGCGACAACGACGAACTCAGCGCATTGCTGGCGCGGGCAGTGAAAGCCGATTGGCTTTTGTTGCTCACGAATGTGGATGGATTTCTCGTTCCCGGCGCGGGCAAGAAAAGTCGTCTGGTGCGGGTGGTACGCAAGCTGACTCCGGCGTTGGAAGCGCAATGCAATGGCACGAGTAAACTGGGGCGCGGCGGGATGGTTTCTAAATTACGCGCGGCGAAACTGGCCAGCGAAGCGGGTGTACATGTCGCAATTGTGAATGGGTGCCATCCCCGTGCGATTACATTGGGAATGGAACGCAAGACTGGAACTTATTTTCCTCCGGGGCGAGGAAGAAAATAATGGCGACGAGCGTTACAAACGCAGCTTCCACGCAGGAGAAACTTTTGCGGGCGCGGGCCGCTTCGGCGAAGCTGGCTATGCTTTCCAGCGGCGAGAAGGATGCACTATTGCTTGCGATCGCGAACGCTATCGAAGCAAACGTCCAGAGCATTTTGGACGCGAATCGCGGCGATGTAGAGAGTTCGGGGCTCGAAGGCGCCATGCGCGACCGCCTGCTGCTGACGCCGGAGCGAATCAGGGAGATGGCGCAGGGCGTGCGCGATGTGGCGGCGCTCGGTGATCCGGTTGGGGAGACGCTGGCGGAGTGGACGCGTCCGAACGGGTTGCACATTCGCAAGGTGCGGGTGCCGCTGGGGGTGGTGGGAATCATTTACGAATCCCGGCCAAACGTTACTGTGGATACGGCTGTACTGGCGTTGAAAACCGGCAACGCGATTGTTTTACGCGGCGGCAAAGAAGCGACGAGGAGCAATCAGCGGCTGGCTGAGATTCTTACATCGGTCCCGGGAGTACCCTGGGGGGCGATCGAGCTGCTGGATTCGAACACGCGGCAATCGGTGCAGGATCTGATCAAGGCGCGTGGGTTGGTGGATGTGATTATTCCTCGCGGAGGCGCGGGACTGATCGCGTTCGTCACCGAAAATTCTTCGGTGCCGGTGATTGAGACGGGAGCGGGGAACTGCCACATCTTTGTCGACGAATCCGCCGATTTGGATATGGCGGACCGGATTGTGATCAATGCGAAAACGCAGCGTCCTTCGGTGTGTAACGCGGCGGAGAAATTATTGGTTCATGAGAAGATTGCGGGGGAATATATACCGCGAATCGTGAAGAGGCTGATTGCGTCCGGAGTGGAAGTTCGTGGCGACGAAAAGGCTCGCAGCGTGGCCGCTGGCCTGACGATAGATCCGGCGGTAGAACAAGACTGGTACGAAGAATATCTGCGGCTGTGTATAGGAGTTAGGGTGGTGGCGAATGTGGACGAGGCGATCGACCACATTAATCGCTATTCCACGAAGCACTCGGATTCGATCGTCACACGTGATGAGACGAATGCCCGCAAGTTTTTGCACGGCGTGGATTCGGCGGCGGTTTACTGGAATGCCTCGACTCGCTTTACGGATGGGGCGGAGTTCGGCTTTGGCGCGGAGATGGGCATCAGCACCCAGAAGTTGCACTGCCGCGGACCCTTCGCGCTGGAGGAATTGACTTCTTCGAAGTACGAGATTGTGGGGACGGGGCAGGTGCGGTGAATTCTGGCGGCGCGGGGCCGAAAGCGTCGGGAAACGCAAGATAGTAGTCGTGATTCTCGCTCACGTCGCTAAGGCCGCTATTTCCTCTCGCAGTGATCTTAAAACGCTTGAACTTCTTGCCCGCATGCTTCATGTATCTAGGGTAACACCGCTGTGTTAACGTACTTACTTTCGCTGCGGGAGCCTCATGAGACTATTCTCATCACTTCTTCTTTCTTCTTTCGTTCTACTTTGTTTTTCGTCGTCCGGCGTCAGCGGCACTGCGCCTTCTTCGGCTTCGGGCCAACCCATCTTCGGTTTTCGTGACGCCTCTGCGGAAAACACGACCGAGGCCCGCTTTCTTGCTGTGCCGGATCCCAAATTGGCGGAAGAGCATTTGCGTACGCTAACTCAAGCACCGCACGTGGCAGGCACGCCGGAAGATAAAGCGACGGCCGATTATGTGGCGCAGAAGTTTCGCGATGCCGGTCTCGATACCGAGATCGTCGAATACAAAGTTTGGATGAACTATCCGCAGGAAATCAGCGTGGACATCACCGCACCTGCCGGGGTCGAGATGCATGGGCCCACGCGGGAGCACGTCGATGGCGATCCGTACGATAACGATCCGCGGGTGGTGATGCCGTTCAGTGGAATGTCGCCTTCCGGAGATGCGGAGGCGGACGTGGTCTACGCGAACTATGGCACGCCGGAAGATTTTGAAAAGCTGGAGAAGTTGAAGATTGATGTACGCGGAAAAATCGTGCTGGTGCGTTACGGGCAAAATTTCCGGGGGGTGAAGGAATTCATTGCGCAGGAGCATGGCGCGGAGGGAGTAATTATTTATTCCGATCCGTTCGACGATGGTTGGCGGCGGGGCGATAAATATCCTGACGGTCCGTGGCGGCCAGATACTGGCGTGCAGCGCGGCTCAGTGGGATACATGTTCGAATTCCCCGGCGATCCCACTACGCCCGGGTTCGCCTCCGTGCCGTCGTTGCCGGACAGCAGGCGCATTTCTCCAGAGCAATCGGCGCAGATGCCGAAAATTCCGGTGACGCCGCTCTCGTATCACGACGCGTGGCCCATTCTGCAGCATTTGGGAGGGCCTGATTCGCCACGCGAGTGGCAGGGCGCATTGCCTTTTACGTATCACGTAGGACCGGGGCCGGTGCGGGTGAAGATGCACCTCAAGCAGGATTATCAGTTCCGCACTTTATGGGACGTGATTGGCCGGGTACGTGGCAGCGAATCACCGGGTGAGTGGGTAGTGGCGGGGAACCATCGCGATGCGTGGGTCTATGGCGCGGTTGATCCGAATAGTGGCACGGCGGCGATGCTGGAAGCGGTGCATGGCGTGGGTGAGTTGTTGAAGTCGGGTTGGAAGCCGAAACGCACCATGATTTTTGCGAGTTGGGATGGTGAAGAAGAAGGCCTGATGGGTTCCACTGAGTGGGCAGAGCAGCATGAATCCGAGCTGGCCAATGCGCCTGCTTATTTCAACGTGGATGTGGCGGTCTCTGGACCGAAGTTTGGTGCTTCCGCGGTGCCGAGCTTGAAACAGTTCTTACGCGACTTAACCAAGGCGGTGCCGAGTCCTAAAGGCGGCACTGTGTACGAGACGTGGGAGAAGATGGATCAGCCGGGCGCCATCTTGGCGCAATCGCCCACCGAAGCGATTGGTGATGGGCGGCGCATGCCGGCGGCATCCGCCAGAGCCGATGTCCCGGTGGGAGATTTGGGCAGTGGCTCCGACTACAGCGCGTTCCAGCAGCACCTCGGCGTGCCTTCTACCGATATCGGTTCCAGTGGACCTTACGGTGTGTACCATTCGACGTTTGACGACTTCGCCTGGTTTAAGAAATTCGGCGATCCCGATTTTCTCTACGAGCAAGAGATGGCGAGAATTTTTGGGTTGGAAGCCTTGCGTATGGCCGATGCCGACGTGCTGCCTTACGACTATGAAGAGTATGGCAAGGAGGTTGCCGCTTACGCAGACGCGGCGGCAAAACGCGCGGACAACAAATTTGGGAACCATGTTCTCGATTTCAGTGCAGTCACCTTGGCGGCGAAACATTTTCAGGACGCCGGAGCGAAAATTCTTTCGAAGCAGAGAAACCCGCCGCGGGATCCGGGCAGATTGAATCATGCGCTGCTGGGCGCCGAGCGCACACTGCTGGTGCCTGAAGGACTGCCGCGGCGTCCGTGGTTTCGGCATGCGATCTACGCTCCGGGAGAATATACGGGATATGCGGCGGTGGTGATTCCGGGCGTGAACGAGGCTTTGGACAAGGGGGACGTTGAGCGAGCTCGGCAGCAGTTGGCAGTTCTGGCGGCGGCGCTGGAGCGGGCGGCTCGGGCGCTGGAGAGCTATCGATAAATATTGTGACTAGTCATCTGACTAGTCAGTTATAATGGTTATCGTGAGGTGAAACGCCCATGGGATCATGGCAACTTCAGGACGCTAAGGCTCGGTTCAGCGAGTTTTTGGACGCGGCACTTAAAAAGGGACCTCAGGTAGTGACGCGGCGCGGGGTGGAGACAGCAGTTCTGGTGCCGATTGAAGAATGGCGGCGGATGCAGGCTGTTTCCCGTCCCAGCATTAAGGAATTGCTGCTGTCCGGTCCCCGATTCGACAACATTATCCCTCCGCGCAGAAAGTGGAAACGCAGACCGCCCGTGGAGTTCGAGTGACCCGGTACCTACTCGACAAAAATATAATCTCGGAACTTCACAAACCGAAGCCTCATGGAGGCGTGGCCGCCTGGTTTGCCGCTTTGCGCGACGAGCAGGTCTGTTTCTCAGCGGTTACGCTGTATGAACTGCAGGAGGGTATTGAGCGCACCCGGAAACAGAATCCGGAGAAGGTGCGCGCCATCGAAGTGTGGGTCGATGAATTAGAGCACTCCACGGAAGTGCTGCCGATGGATGGGCGTTGCTTCCGCGAAGCCGCGCGCATGATGGTGAGCAAGCAAGAAGATCTCTCTTACGACGTCATGATCGCAGCAACCGCGCGTTTATATAAACTCACTGTGGCAACGCGTAACGAGAAGGATTTCGACAGGCTGCGGGTGGAGATAATCAATCCTTTCAAGTCAAACTGACCCATGAACGCCACTCATGCTCTCGGACAATTCCTGCGCACCCTGCCGCACTCGGCGGCGGCGACGTTTTTGGCTCTGTTCCCCATCGTTGATCCATTCGGCGGCATTCCGATTTTCTTTAGCATGACTTCCTCCTGGAGCGCGAAGGACCGCAACCGGACGGCGTTGAAAACGGGGATTTGGGTCTTCGTTATTCTGGTAACTTTTCTTTTTGTTGGCCGTTTCGTGCTGCATTTTTTCGGCATTTCTCTTCCTGTCTTAAAAATTGCCGGTGGATTGATTGTGGCCAATACAGCCTGGGGCATGGTTACGTCGCATGCGCGGATCACGCCCGAAGAAACTCACGAAGCGGAAGATAAGGAAGATATTTCTTTGACGCCGCTGGCCATGCCGCTGATGTCGGGTCCTGGAGCGATTGGCGTGGTCATGGCGCTGGCCGCGAACGTGGATAATTCCGCCTCCTATCTCGGCATGGTGATCGGCATCGCCGCGATTGCGCTGACGGTTTTCCTGTTCTTCTACATGGGAGGGCCGCTGGTGCGGAGGCTGGGGCCGAGCGCGGTGGGAGCGATCAATAAGATTTTTGGGTTTTTGATCTTGGCGATTGCGGTGCAGTTGGTGTGGGACGGGGTGGCGGACTTCAGGAGTTAGAGCATCTTCCGATGATCCCACTTCTCGCAAAGGAGGCGAGAGGGGCACCCGGCACCCGGCGGAGCTTGGGACTTCCCAGAATCATTTTTTTTTGACCTTCTCCGACAACTGGCGAAATTCTTTGGACAGTTTGTGGCTCGCCTTTTATTTCATGCTGGGCGAGCTGTCGAGAGTTCTCAGTCGTCAGGACCGGCACCAAAGCCTCGAGTTCGGTCACTAGTTCGCGGGCGTGATCGGCCTCTTGCAACATCAAATGTTCAAATTTCCGGACTGCCTCGTGGTGATCCATAGGCCTCGCTTTGGGGATAGGTTCGAGTGCGTGTTCTTACTTCAGCGACACCAGCCTTTCCACCAGCTCTGAATAATCCTTCTTCTCGATACCGTGGACCTGCTTGTTGTATTCGTCTACTTTTGACGAGTAGTTCATCGAGCAGAATTTTGGGCCGCACATGGAGCAGAAGGCTGCTTCTTTGTAGTGATCGTCGGGCAGGGTTTCGTCGTGCATGGAGCGGGCGGTTTCGGGATCGAGTGAGAGTTCGAATTGTTTTTCCCAATCGAATTTGTAGCGGGCGTAGCTAAGAGCGTCGTCGCGGTCGCGTGCGCCGGGGCGTCCGCGGGCAATGTCGGCGGCGTGGGCGGAAATTTTGTAGGCGATGATGCCGTCTTTTACGTCTTTTTCGTTTGGCAGACCTAGATGCTCTTTCGGAGTGACGTAGCAGAGCATGGCTGCGCCGTACCATCCGATCATGGCTGCGCCGATGGCGCTGG
>JBAVUV010000752.1:0-1724 GCA_049696955.1 Candidatus Sulfotelmatobacter sp.
AATCTGCATCTCGGCCTCCTTCGGTCCGAGCACTGTTGGGGTGAACACCGAACAGTTTACTCGGGCCGTCGCGAGGCCGACGTCGTTATGACATCAATCGGGACTTAGGCCATTGCTTCGGGTATGCCGACAACTCGCATAAACCATCGGAGGTTTTTCAACGCTTCCTATCGCATCGCGGATTCAATGTCCTCGGCTGAATACGGAACTCCCGGCGTCAGTAGATCGGCGCCATCCTTAGTAATGAGGTACATGTCCTCCAGGAAAAATCCTTGGCCATCGACCGAGACGATTGGCTCAAAGTTTATGGTGGTTCCCATTTTGAGGGGCCCGACCGGCCTGCCGGCCATCAGGTTTGTGGTATGCACTTGCCAGTACGGAGCATTCTTGCGATCGGACCAAGAATCGATCGCGTGCCGCGCAAGCACAGTCTTTGCGGACGCACGATGACGCAGCAGTTCGGCACGCCAAGCAGCGAAGATTTGGTCGACAGTGGCCCCGTCGCGCAGTTCGACGACGCCGGCATGATATGCCGCTACGAATATGTTCCAGGTCTCTCGCTGATCGTCGTCATAGTGGCCCGAAACCGGTACTGTCCGCCCCAAGTCGCCTATGTAGTGGTCCTGCTCGCATCCCACATCGAGGCGCACGAGGTCGCCCGAGCGCATATTCTGGTCTAGGTGATCGTATCGCGCGAGCGAAGTGAAAGGCCGCGGGAACACGGCATTGTCTCCCGCCATTGCCCAGGGCCAGGACGAGGATCCATGCGCACCGGCGCCCCAGCATGCGTTTTCGACGACCGCCTCGACGCTCCGTTGCGATGCGCCCGGCCGAATTGCATGCATTCCGGCCATTAGCGCAGTTACGGTGGCCTTCGCTGCGGAACGCAGAGCTGCGATTTCGTCTGCGCTCTGAACCGCCATCAGGGTTTCGATCCGTTCCCCTGCCTCCGTGGCAGCAAAGCCGGGCCATCTTTGCAGAATGATCTGCAGCCAGATCGGAGCGCGGGGCGACTTCGGGCTAAGAAGATTGGCTGAAAGTTCGGCGACTCTTGATAGTTCGTCGCCATAGTAGAGGGGCGACGCTTGGCCCGCGTGTGAGGCGAGAAACCCTTCCAGCTCGGACCAGTCAACGACATGTTCCATACCTAAGCGCTTTGCCGCTTCCGGTCCGGGCTGAACTTCTGGCTGCAGGCCGATTCTGTAGAAAGGCGGATTGGATGGCAAGAAAAGCCAACTTTCGCCCGACCTTCCGTCAATGGCGAGCACAGCCCCCACCGTGTTCCCCAAGCCCGTGAAGTAATAGAAGAAAGGGTCCTGGCGAAAACCATCAGCGGTGAGATCCAGTTCGGAACTGGCGTGAAGCAAGAGAATCCCGTCGCGGAACGCAGCGGCTGCTCGCTGGCGGCGCTCGCGTACGACTGTGTTTTCTGATGTCGCCCAGCAAGCAAAACCAATGGAAACGATCGCCAGGACCAATCCAGAAACTCGCATCGCCGAATAAATTAGCACCCAGACTGTGATATTCCTAATCCGGACAATTGGTTGCTGGGCAGAGTATCTCGGCCGGCGCGTTTGTGGATGAGTGACGCACTACTCGGAAGTAATTCCACTTGCCTGATAAGTCGGGTGCATTCGATAGGTCGATGCAACACCATCTAATGTAAATCTGCGCTGTAAAGGTGGTGTTGGCATGAGACGAGGGATGAGGTTTGGGCTTTCTGC
>JBAVUV010000753.1:0-2816 GCA_049696955.1 Candidatus Sulfotelmatobacter sp.
ACCTCCGACGACGTAATCACCATGCTCCGCAGCAAACTATAGGCATCAAGCTCCGCGCGTGTCGTCGTCCTGAGCGGAGCCGTTTTTCAGGCGAAGCGAAGGATCTCCCGCTTAACCGGCGCAACGCGTAAACCATAGTGCACCACTACCCATTCTTAACGGAGGTTCTATGTACGCTATTCTCGGAGCAAGCGGCAACACCGGCCACGTCGTGGCCAAGACTCTTCTCGAACGCGGCCAGAAAGTTCGCGCCATCGGCAGAAACGCAACTCACCTGCAACCTCTCGCGGTGCTAGGCGCCGAACTTTTCATCGCCGATGTCACCGACGCATCCGCACTCACCAAAGCGTTTCAAGACGCCGATTCCGCTTATGTCATGATTCCGCCCAATCCCGCCAGCAATGACCCTCTCGGTTACGAGGACCTCGTGAGCGACGCCATTGCAACCGCGGCTCGCAGCACCAGAGTCAAAAATATTGTTTCTCTTAGCAGCTTCGGAGCCGACAAGCCTTCCGGCACCGGCCCAGTTGTCGGACTCCATAACCTCGAGCAAAAGCTGAACCAGATCGATACCGCCAACGTCCTTCACGTGCGCGCCGGATACTTCATGGAAAATACTCTGGGACAAGCTGGCGCCATTCGCATGATGGGCTCAGCCGTCGGACCAGTTCGTCCCGACCTCAAACTTCCCATGATCGCCACTCGCGATATCGGCGCGTTTGCCGCCGACGCCCTCTCGCAGCTCGCATTCCGGGGCAAACAAACCCAGGAACTCCACGGCCAGCGCGATATTGATTACAACGAGGTCGCCGCCATCATCGGCAAATCGATCGGCAAGCCCAAGCTCGCCTACGTTCATGCCCCCGAAGACCAGCTGCGGGCCGCCCTGGTTCAGATGGGAATGTCCGAACAATTTGCCGGGCTGATTCTCGAAATGTCCGCCGCTCTTAACTCCGGATACATGCGCACCCTCGAGCCGCGCACCACCCGCAACACAACTCCTACATCGTTCGAGACTTTTGTCGCCCAGGTATTCGTTCCCGCCTATCAACAACAAGCAGCAGCGTAAAGTGAAAGGCCACGCTCAATTCAGGGCGTGGCCGTTGTTCGTGTAGAGCGGGCACTCTTGCCCGCTGCTTTTGAACCTTGATGTTGATTTTGGTTCTTGACCCTAACTGTAGCCGAGCTTCCCACACGTTCGAGTCGTGTCCAGAATTACCCGCTCCCCGCCCCCGCCGCACGCCTCATACTCACAATCACTGTGTGCGCCAGACTCTCCACCACCGCCACATCGCCCTCATCAAAATTAAACGCGTCTGTTGCGAACACCATCAGCAGTCCCACCGTATCGCGCTCATAGCGAACCGGCGCCGCCAGAATCGACCGCACGCCGAGCCTCCGGCAACTCTCCAAATCCACGCGCGGATCCATCTCCGTGTCGTCGCACCGCAACGCTCTTCCCACGCGAAAGCATTCTCCCGAGAGTCCCGAGTTCACATCCAGCCGCGTTCCCAGCGCCGGAGCTTTTTCTCCCACGCTCGCCCGGCAAATTACCGACCCCTTATGCATCAGCGCAATCGCCGCACTCGATCCCCGCGTCAATGACCGTGCCCGCTCTCCAATCAGCCGCAATGCCGCCGCCAGATCTGTGCCTAATGAGCTGAATTCATATTGCACCGTCGCCGACGCCGCACCTCCGTCGCCGCCCGCCGTCGAGCTTTCCGCTTCCAAACTTACCGCCATCGGATCGCCGCCTGCGCTTCCCGCCGACTTCACTCCGGCCGGCCAGGCCATTCTTCCCAACGCAACTTTCGGAGCCATGTGGCTGGGCGCACTCGCATTCAGCGTCAACCAATTGTTCAATCGCCGCCGTGCTTCCTCCGGCAAATCCGAAAAACGTACTCCCGCCCTCCCTAGTGCATCGGCCCACGCAATATATCCCGTGGTTTCAAAGTGTGTTTCAAAGTGCGCTTCCGCCATCGACGGATCTGTTTCCGAAACATCTGCAGGCAGATCCACCTTCACCCGCACGCGCCGCTCCCTGTCAAACGGCTGCCCATCGCGCGAATTTCCGGTCTGCATCGACAACCCTTCTTCGCTCAGGTCGAGAATCATGCCACCCGTCACGCCATCAAAACTGGCAAACGCCGGGGCATGCACCGTCTGCCGCCAACACCTTCGCCGCTCCCCCGCAAATCCCTGATTTCCACCCATATTGTTTTTGAGAAAAAAGTCCCCGCCCAATACCCTTAACGAATGATGGAATCCCCGCCCCACGGAGAAAAGTGCTACCGCAGGTTCCCCCGCCGGGTTCACGCAACCCGCGGATCGGTTTTCTTCGCCCAACTGTTCGCCAACGTGCGGAAAGTAATCGAGTACCGCAGCTTCTCCACCGCCGGAATACTATGCAGGAATTCGCTGCGCGCCACCCCTTGCATCGCGTAAATCGACCTCGGCTCCAACACCTTGGAAATAATTTTGCCTTCTCTCTGCATGCGGCTGAAACCTTACGCTCGCTTGGCGTTCCGTTTTGGGAATATTGGAATCGCGCGCGGGAAACGGCGGTGGTGCGGTGATGCGATGGGCAGGAGTTGCCGATCTTTCTTAGGTGAGAGGTAAGGAGCGCTTTATGAGTAATTCCATTCGTCCGAAAGAAGACCGTCACCTTCCTCGCCGCCCTCTCCGCACCGCCCTGCGAAAAATCTCCCACCCCTCTCTCCACTTCTCAAACCGCGACCGCTTCCCCCGGCTCTCCGGATACAGCATCAACGACTTCAACTCCTCCACCACCCGCACCGGCATCACATACCACGCAT
>JBAVUV010000754.1:0-2585 GCA_049696955.1 Candidatus Sulfotelmatobacter sp.
TCCCTTGCGTGCGCTCCACTTCCAGGGCCACGTCGATCATAATAATGGCATTCTTTTTGACCAGGCCGATGAGCAGAATAATTCCGATGGTTCCAATCACGTTGAGTTCGTTGTGAGTCAGCAGGAGTGCGAGCAGTGCGCCCAGTCCCGCCGAAGGAATGGTCGAAAGAATCGTAATGGGGTGAATGTAGCTCTCGTAAAGCATGCCCAGCACGATGTAAACCGCGATCAGTGCGGTGAGAATCAGAATCGGCTCACTCGATGCCACGTCCTGGAAAGCCGCCGCAGTACCCTGGAAACTTGCTTGAATCGTCTCGGGAAAGCCGATGGAACTTTGGGCCCTTTGGATGGCTTGTGTGGCTTGCCCCAGAGAGATGCCGGGAGCCAGGTTAAATGAAATGGTGACCGAGGGAAACTGGCCCTGGTGATTCACCGCCAAAGGTATGTTCGAGGGCTCAAAGTGAGTGAACGCCGCCAGGGGTATGGGTGCGCCGCTGCTGGAGCGCAGGTAAATATTCTGCAGGGCCTCGGTGGTTTGCTGGAACTGCGGCGCCACTTCCATGACCACATGGTATTGGTTGAGCGGACGGTACATGGTGGAGACCTGCCGCTGCCCGAAGGCGTCGTAGAGCGCATTGTCGATGTCCTGCGCGGCTACTCCCAAACGGCTGGCGGTATCGCGGTCGATGACCAGTTTCGCTTGCAATCCCTTATCCTGCTGGTCTGTATTCACGTCCCGCAGTTCTGGCAGGGGACGCATTTTCGCCAACAACAGCGGCGCCCAGGTGTTGAGCTCATCCAAATCTTCGCCTTGCAGCGTGTATTGGTATTGTGCATTTCCGTAGCGCCCACCAATGGTGAGGTCTTGATAGGATTGCAAATACAGTGTGGCGCCCGGCACCACCGCCAGCTTGCTGCGAAGACGGTTGATCACATCATCGGCGGTAACATTGGGGCAGGACTGCCAGAAATGATGCGCCGGACATGTGGCCCGTTCTGCCAGCGGCTTCAACATGATGAAGAACCGGCCTTGATTTGAAACCGTGTTGCCTCCCGCAAACCCGACGACGGTATTCACAGCCGGATCGGTCAACACAATTCTGACGTAGCTCTCCATCTTGTCGCGCATCGCCTGGAAGGAAATATCCTGCGCTGCTTGTACAGAACCTCCGATGCGCCCCGTATCCTGCTGCGGAAAGAAGCCCTTCGGTACGATGATGTAGAGATATACGGTCAGGCACGCCACCAGGATGGTGACGACAAGCGTAACAAACTGGTATTGCAGTACTACTTTCAGCGCATGGCGGTAAGTCGCCAGTGTCCTGTCGAAAAACCATTCACTGACGCGATAAAAGACATTGTGGCGCTCCTCTTTCGCGGGGCGCAGGAACTTGGCGCACATGGTGGGAGTCGTGGTGAGAGAAACCAGCAAGGAGACGCCGATCGCAATGCTCAACGTGACCGCAAACTCGCGAAACAGCCTGCCGACAATTCCGCCCATTAAAAGCAAGGGGATGAACACCGCGACCAGAGACACACTCATGGAAATCACGGTAAATCCAATTTCGGCGGCGCCTTTGAATGCCGCCTGCACGGCGTCCATGCCTTGCTCGACGTAACGCGTAATATTCTCCAGAACAACGATGGCGTCGTCGACCACGAATCCCGTGGAAATCGCTAGCGCCATCAGCGACAGGTTGTCGAGGCTGAAGCCCAGGAGGTACATTCCTCCGAAAGTGCCGACCAGCGAGAGCGGCACGGCGATACTGGGAATAATTGTCGCCCGCACGGTTCGCAGAAATGCGAACACCACGAGGATCACGAGAATGATCGAAATAATCAGCGTGGCTTCAATGTCCTTCACCGAGGCTCGCACAGTAACTGTACGATCCATGGCAATCGTGAGCCGAATCGCGGGGGAGATCGAGGATTGCAAATACGGCATCAGCGCAACCACGCGGTCGACTGTCTCAATGACATTGGCGCCGGGCTGCCGGAAAACAATAATCAGAACGCTCGGCTTTCCGCCAACCCCCTGCTTGATGCTCTCCGCGTTGCCGAGCAATCCAATGTTGCGGGTATCCGAGACCGAATCTTCGACGTCGGCTACATCGCCCAGCCGCACGGGACCGCCGTTGCGGTAGGCGACGATCAAGGGGCGGTATTGATCCGCGGTAAAGAGCTGATCGCTGGCGTCAAGAGTTTGAGAAATCGTTCCGCTCGATAATTGCCCCTTGGCCTGGTTGGCGTTGGCCAGATTGAGCGCGTTGCGCACTGTGTCCAGGCCAACGCCCAGCTTGTTCAGCAGCATCGGATTCACTTCAGCGCGCACCGCAGGCTGGGCAGAGCCGCCCACAAACACTGTGCCGACACCCGGCACTTGCGACAATTTCTGCGCCAGAACCGAGTCGGCCGCGTCGTACATTTGCGGAATTGTTTCGGTATCCGAGGTTAAGGCAAGAATAAGAATGGGAGCGTCCGCCGGATTTGCCTTGCGGTAAGTAGGATTACTCGGCAGGTTGGCGGGGAGTTGGCTGCGGGCGGCGTTGATGGCAGCTTGCACGTCGCGGCCAGCGGCATCGATG
>JBAVUV010000755.1:0-2747 GCA_049696955.1 Candidatus Sulfotelmatobacter sp.
GTTGCGTCAGCATGGGCTCAGCAGCGATTACTTCGGACATGAGTGTGAGGGAATCTTAAATGTCCAGTGGACGGTGCGCAATTCGTTTCGCGTTCGGCAAAGGTTTCCACCACAGAGGACGCAGGGATGACGAAGGAGTTCCGTTCGTTAACGCGGCGTTGAGATTCCGGAAGCAGGCAGTGGTTTCGGCCCGATGGTTGGTGAAGGCTTCGCAGACCGAGTTGCGGTCAAGGGACCCGTCGGACGGGAATTTGTGGCGTGTGTCGCAGGACGGGCGGGTGCCTGAGCAATTGTCGCCGGCGCAGTCGTCGCCTGCGCGGCAGGTCCCTGACGAAGTATCACGATATCGACGCGCCGGTTCAGTGACCTGCCTTCCGCGGTGGCATTGGAGGCGATCGGATGGAATTCGGCGTAGCCCGCTGCGCTCAAGCGATCCGGACTGTAGCCGTCGCGCCCGATCAGCAGTCTTACGACTTCGGTGGCGCGGGCTACGGAGAGAACCCAATTCGAGGAAAACTGCGAGTTGTGGATAGGGATGTTATCGGTGTGGCCTTCGACGCGGATGTAACAGTCGCGCCTCCGTAGCAGGTTGGCGATGCGATCGAATGTAGCCTGAGAAGTAGCCTTCATTTGCGCCGATCCGCTTTCAAAAAAGCCCGCTTCACGCAGGCTGATGACTACGCCGTCGGCATCGCGTCGCACGGCAATTTTGTGGAGCTTGATTTCACCGGCCAGGCTCTTTTCAAGCGCCGCCTGCAATTGGGCGAGGTCGCCGTTCTCCCTGCCTCCGCCGAGTTCGCCTTCAGGGTGGGAAGCAATCCGCCCGAGACTTGCGTTTCGTTCGATGTTTTCGATGGCCTGCACGGTGCTGAACGGCATGGGCTCGCTGGGATTCATAGGCACCTTTGTGGTAGATGCCTCAAACACTCCCATCTCCTGAAAAGCGACCTGGATGGCGAGCGCGAGTTTGCCGACCTTTCTTTTGTCGACCTGCGACGAGGCATAAAGCACGACAAAAAACGCAAAGAGCAGTGTGATGAAGTCGGCGTAGGAGATCAACCACCGGTCGTGATTGACGTGACGTACGCGTTTATGGCGGCGGCTCATCTTGTTGCGCGCTCGGGTGTCGGTTCGGAGTCGTGTGCCTGCGTCAGGAAGCCGCGGAGTGTCGCCTCCAGCATGCGAGGGTTCATACCTTCGAGAATGGAGATCACACCTTCGAGCGTCATCTCGCGCAGAATCTGCTCCTCGCGTACGCGGATTCTCAGCTTTCCGGCGACCGGGAGGAAGAACAGGTTGGCGAGACCAACGCCGTAAATGGTCGCGACGAATGCGACCGCGATGCCGCGGCCGACTTCGTTGATCTGGTCGAGGTGCTGCATGACCTGGATCAATCCGAGAACCGCGCCGATGATTCCGATGGTCGGGGAGAATCCACCGGCCGATTCGAAGAGCTGAGGAATCTTCTCGTCCTGTTCCTCCTTGTTATCGAGTTCGAGTTCCATGATCTTGCGGAGTTCGTGCGACTCGGTGCCGTCGACGGCGAGCATGAGAGCGCGGCGGAGAAAGGGCTCCTGGATCGTCTCGATTTCCTTGTCGAGCGAGATGATGCCTTCGCGGCGAGCTTTGTTGGCGTAGGCGACCAGGAGCTTGATCATTGATTGCGCGTTTTGCTCGGGCTCGACAAAGACGTGCGCGAGCCGCTTGACGCTGGTAATCGCGACCGGCAACGGGTACTGGATGAGGACGGCGCCGAGCGTGCCGCCAAAGACGATCATCGCGGCAGTCGGCTGGAGGATCTGGCTCAAATTGCCGCCCTCAAGCAGCAAGCCGGCGAGCACGCCTCCAAGGCCAAGCACCAGTCCGCCGACGGTTGACTTATCCATGCGAATTCCTACTTAGCCTCCGCGCCACGGCGACCGTTCTCGGAGCGAACATTGTCCGGAGTCGCCGCAACGGTTGCGCGGTTGTCCCACCAGAGCATGATTCCCTGGAGCACGGAACGGCGGAATTGGATGATGCGTTCGAGGACGTCCTGAGCATTTTCGCGAACCACGATTTTTTCGCCATTCACCAGCGTGATGACGGTGTCCGGAGCCTGCTCTATGAATTTGATAAGGTCGGAGTTCACCGTCAACGGATTGTTGTTGAGGCGGGTAAGTTGAATCATGCGTTACTCCCGAATAAGGCAAATTGCTGAGAAGGCTTCATTTATTAAGATCGGCGGGAGCAAAAAGCCGGGGAGAAAGGGGAGGAACGTAAGCGGTTACTCAGGGGCTAGACCCGTTGTGACCTGTGAAAATAAAGCCCGACTGCTGCAAGCCGATGACCAGTGTGAGTCACAAAGGTTCCGCAGGACGAAGGGAACGAGCTCCGGGAAGGTTTCGGGGACGGATCCAGTAACGGAACCATCCATACCCACAAGGAGCATATCTCAATGGCACTTACCATTTTGAATAACATTGCTGCCATCGCTGCGGAAAACCAGCTGAATATCACCAGCGGTAATCTGAGTTCAACCTTGCAGCAGTTATCTTCAGGATCGCGAATCAACAGCGGCGCTGACGATCCGGCAGGTCTGGCCATCGCCAACGGCCTGGCGGCAAACGTAGCCGCGCTGACGCAATCCTCGAGCAACGCCACCGACGGCGTTGGCGAACTACAGGTGGCAGACGGCGCTCTCTCCCAAGTCACCACGCTGCTTGATCGAGCGGTTACGCTGGCCACCGAATCCGCCACCGGCACCG
>JBAVUV010000756.1:0-2305 GCA_049696955.1 Candidatus Sulfotelmatobacter sp.
GGCATGGGCCTCCCCGCGCTTATACCGTCACGGCACAAAGCGTCTGTTCCTACTAGCTCTGATATATAGAAATATGTATACTAGTATACGCATGGCAAGCGAACTGAAGCCTGTCAGATGGATTGGAGCGTCGCTCAGGGATTTGCGGTCTTCCCCAAGCGAGGTCAGGCTCGACATTGGGCACGCGCTCTTTGCAGCCCAGGAGGGCAAGACCGATCCTGCCGCCAAACCCCTCAAAGGCTTTGGCGGTGCTAGCGTGCTCGAAATCATCGCTTCGCATCACGGCAGTGCATGGCGGGCCGTTTACACCGTGCGTTTTCGGGATGCCATCTATGTCTTGCATGTGTTTCAGAAGAAGTCCACCAAAGGGATTGCCACGCCGACGAGGGAGATCGATTTGATTAAACAACGCCTTGCAGAGGCCGAGCGTGATTATCGAGAAAGGCAGAACTAAAATGAAAAACAAAACCAAAAAGGCACACGGTCGAGTTTCCCGCGTAACCGAAGGCAGCGGGAACGTCTTTGCTGACCTTGGACTTCCGAATCCTGAGCAAGAAATGCTCAAGGCGCAACTCACGCTGCAAATCTACACGATCCTCAAGGACAGCGGTATGACACAGGCGGAGATCGCCAAAATTCTAGGCGTGCAACAACCTCAGGTTTCCTTGCTGATGCGGAACCGCGCGGGCAATTTTTCCGTTGGACGCCTTATGGAATTTCTCACGGCCCTACGTCGAGATGTTGAAATCACCGTCCGCCCGACCCGTAAGGAGCATGGCGCCCTCTCAGTTATCTCGGCCTAAGCCGATACCTTCCTTCTGTGTGGGTACGCTCTTGCATACGGCGATAATCATGCCGCAAATTCGGACGCCATTGCCTCGCGATCCAAATACTTGGTCTCCTAGGGAAGAGGATAAGCCTAGCGGCAATCAACAATAAACAATTCGCCAGTCGGGGACCTAATCTGACATACCTGCCGCGTATAACCGAGCCATTAAGAACGAGGAGGCTCGGCATGATTGGTTCCTCAGAAATTCGGCTTGCTCCCCCCGTGGCGGCGATGAATGCGTTCATTGAACCGCATCGTCAATGGATTGAGAGTGTCTTAGGCTGCCCTACTTCGGATTCGGTCACCTTCGAGGTCGAGGTTCCGTTCGGCCAACTTGTGGCCGAGGATATTCTGGAAGGAGTAACGCTCGACCGGCAATGCCTGCTTGGAGCCGACGCCCTACGTGCCGAAGTGCTCCGCTGGGACTTGCCGCCTGGTCTGAGCCCGCGAATCGAGCTTATCTATTCACATGAGCCAAACTCGCCTATCACAGCTAAACGGTGGGCTTGGGACCCGCACTGGCGGGAGACGCCGGTCGCTCTTTGGTTCAATGGCTTGAAACACGCATTGGTTTCAGCGTCCATCCCCCACGTGTCTTTTGCAGATGGCATGCGTCACAAGTGGCAGGACTGGCTGCTTGTGAATCGCGGTGAGACGGCCATTGCTCTCAACCTGCTCGGTCCTCTACTAGCCGACGGTCCCAAGCGCATCCGCGTGATCGGAGGAAGAGACATCCCACTCCCAAATGAAGCATGCGGTTGGGATTCTTTGGTTCTCGATTCGCAGGTCATCCGCTTAGTGAAGGATGACTTCGCTTTCTTCTTACAGCGTGAAGCTTGGTTCCGCAGGTTTCGGCTTCCATTCCGCAGAGGTTATCTCCTCTGCGGCCCTCCCGGAAACGGCAAGACGAGTGTGGTTCGAGTTCTGGCCTCGCATTCGAGTATTCGTGCCTTCAGCCTCGACTTTTCGAACGACGAACTACGCAACGATGCGCTAACCGAACTCTTTGAAGCCGCGTCCCACTGGGCACCCTCGCTCATCATTCTAGAAGATCTGGACCGCCTGTATGGCAACGAAGATGAAGGGCAGAATCGAACAAGGATCACGTTGCAGCACCTCCTGAACTGTCTCGACGGCTTGGGCAGCAAAGACGGCACAATCGTCGTCGCCACTGCAAACCATCCCGAGAGGCTCGATCCGACGATCCTCCGGCGCCCTGGAAGATTCGACCGTGTAGTAGTTTTTCAAGCGCCGACCGTAGAATTACGCCGCGAATATCTCTCGAAGCTGACCGACGGCTTAGTGGACTATGATGGCGTCTCGATGGCTGCCAAGCAGTCCGAGGGTTTCTCGTTTGCGCAGATTCGTGAGGCTTACATTGTGGCTGGTCAGTGCGTTTTTCAACGCGGAGACGAACAGATTCTTGCCGAGGATCTGATGCAAGGCATTTTGGGAGTCCGAAATGCGGTGAATGGC
>JBAVUV010000757.1:0-1886 GCA_049696955.1 Candidatus Sulfotelmatobacter sp.
GCGGCTACTTACTTTTCCCTCGCAGCCAGCTACTTCACCCAGGTCCGCATGGTCGCCGTGGTGGGTGAAGACTTCAGCCCCGAGCACGAAAATGTCCTGAAAAAGCGCGGAGTCGACACGCGCGGCATCGAACGTGCCGCGGGTAAGACCTTCCGCTGGGGCGGTTCCTACACCGACAACCTCAACGAGGCCAAGACAAATTTCACTGATCTGAACGTGTTTGAAAAGTTTCACCCGCAAATTCCCAAAGAATACGAGGACTCCGAGTTCCTCTTTCTCGCCAACATTCAGCCTACTTTGCAGGCTAACGTCCGCCGCAAAATGAACGGCGTCCGCCTGACCGGATGCGACACCATGAATTACTGGATTCAGGGCGCACGCAAGGAATTGGCCGAGACTTTAAAGCTGGTGAACGTTTTGCTGATCAACGATACCGAAACCAAAATGCTGGCCGACGAAAAAAATCTGCCGCGCGCCGCTCAGAAAGTGCTGGCCATGGGTCCGCAGGCGCTGGTCATCAAGCACGGTGAATACGGTGCGACAATTTTCTTTCGTGAGGGAGCGTTTGGAATCGGACGGCATCCCTTTCGCGCTCCCACCTTGCCGCTCGACGAAGTCAAAGACCCCACCGGCGCTGGCGATTCGTTCGCCGGAGGATTCATGGGCTACTTAGCTTCGCAGCCAGAACTGAATCGCGAAGTGCTGAAACGCGCTCTATTCTATGGAGGAGTCATGGGATCGTTCGCGGTGGAAAGCTTCGGAACAGAGCGGTTGCAATCTCTAACTCGCGACGAAATCGACGCGCGCTTCCAGATCTTCCGCGAATTGACGCACCTCGAATGAAGCCGCAACCTCCTCCTCCAAAGCTTTACTCCGACATCGAAGTTGTGCGGCTGCTGTGGCTGGCGATCTTCATCTCGGTATTTTCGTTTCTCTTTTACTATCGTCACGGCGGTGTGCTGCTTTACGGCGATGCCGTGGCCCACATCAACATCGCTCGCCGCGTGTTCGATTCCAGAACTCCCGGCCTCCTGCAACTAGGAACCGTTTGGCTTCCGCTTCCGCACCTTCTGATTCTGCCCTTCATCGTTTCGCAACGGCTATGGCAAACCGGCGCGGGCGGCTCCATTCCATCGATGGCCGCCTATGTATTCGGTGTGCTGGGAATATTTCGTCTGGTGCGCATTGCGCTCACCCGTAATGGCCAAGTCGATGACGTCGCAAAACTGGGGCCTTGGCTTGCCGCGCTTGTCTACGCCGCAAATCCAAATCTGATTTACATGCAGGCGACTGCCATGGGCGAGGCACTCTACCTGGCATTTTTTATCTGGGCCATCGTCTACTTCGCCGAATTTGCCCGGGGAAATCCGAAGGCTCTTAACAAGTGCGGCCTCTGCGTGGCTGCGGCAAGTTTGACCCGCTATGACGGATGGTTCCTGGCCGCAGTTCTGGTGCCGCTGGCTGTCATCCTATATTCCCGTCTGCGCAACCGGCGCAAAGACGAGGCAGCTAACAACGCACAGCTTCCCTCGCGATCCCAACTCATCAAGTTCGTTCTAATCGCCGCCGCCGGCCCAGCTCTCTGGCTGGCCTATAACGCCGCCGTATATCGCAATCCGCTTGAGTTCGCCAACGGACCTTATTCCGCGAAATCGATCGAGAAGAAGACTGCTACGGTAAATCCGGCGAAGGGAAATTTATGGGCCGCTACATCGTATTTTCTAAAAGCGTCCGAATTGAATGTGGCGCAGTCTGGTTGGCTGGGCCGCACCTGGCTCGCGCTGGCCCTCTTGGGAAGCCTCGTCTCATGGTTCGAACGCCGCGGCCGTGCGGCCTTGCTGCTGTGGACCCCCGTTCCTTTTTACGCGCTCTCGATAGCCTACGGC
>JBAVUV010000758.1:0-5209 GCA_049696955.1 Candidatus Sulfotelmatobacter sp.
CGTCCCAGCATGTTTTCCGACAAGTACTGCATATTGTCGATATCTTTCTTCACTCCGCCGCCGCTATGGAAACGAGTCAAGGTTTTTTCGAGCCAATCGGTTCCCTCGCGGCAGGGGATGCACCACCCACAACTCTCGTGCTTGTAAAATTTCATCGTGCGGAGTGCGAATTTCACAATGCACTGCGCGTCATCCACCACGACCACCCCGCCCGAACCCAGCATCGATCCTGCCTTTGCCACGGAATCGAAATCCATGGCGACATCGACTTCATCGGCGGTCAGAGCCGGGCAAGACGATCCACCCGGAACGACTGCCTTCAACTTTCTCCCGTTTGGAATTCCGCCGCCCACTTCGTAGATCATCTTCTTCAGGTTGTAACCCATGGGCAATTCGTAAACCCCAGGCTTGGCAATGTTGCCACTAAGACAAAACAGCCGCGTGCCGCCATTTTTCGGGGTTCCCAGCTTGGCATACCACTCCGCGCCGCCAAGAATAATGTGCGGCACGTTGGCCAGCGTTTCCGCATTATTAATGACGGTAGGCCCACCCCACAACCCCACCACAGCCGGGAACGGAGGTCGGATTCGCGGAATCCCGCGCTTGCCCTCGAGCGATTCCATCAGCGCCGATTCTTCGCCTACTTCATAGGCTCCCGCGCCGCCGTGCCAGTAAACATCGAAATCGCGACCGCTGCCGAAAATATTCTTCCCTAAAAATCCTTTGGCGTAAGCGTCGCGAATCGCTTTCTGCATGATGATCGACAAATAGCGATATTCCCCGCGAATATAGATGTAGCCGCTGCGCGCACCCACGGCCAGCCCGCCAATCATCACTCCTTCAATCACCGCGTGCGGATCCTGCTCAAAAATCAGCCGGTCTTTACACGTTCCGGGCTCGCTCTCATCGCCGTTGCAGAGCACGTATTTCGGCTTGGCCGATTGCTTCGGGACGAAAGACCACTTCATCCCCGTCGAAAATCCCGCTCCACCCCGCCCGCGCAGCCAGGAATTCTTCACCTCATTAATAATGGCGTCCGGCTCCATGGCGAGCGCCTTCTGCACCGCCTTGTAGCCGTCGAGCGCAAGGTAGCGATCAATATCGGTCGCACCCATGCCAAATCGCCGGCTGACGACTTTCACTTCATCGGGATGTGAAACCAGTGACGCCATAACAGAAGTGTCGATTTTCGATTGCCAATTTTCGATTGCCGATTGAAAAGCGCCCAATCGGAAATCGGAAATTGGCAATTGGAAATCGGTTACTGAGTTGTCTTCATCTTGTACTCGTCCAGCACCCGGTCGATCTTCTCCGCCGTCAGGTTCTCGTGAAAGTCATAATTCACCTGCGCCGCTGGAGCCCAGCTGCAAGCGCCAATGCATTCCACTTCCTCCAGCGTAAACAATCCGTCCGCAGTCGTCCCGTGGTTCCCGACGCCCAATCTCTTCGCGCAGTGCCGCAAAATCTCTTCGCCGCCTCGAACCAGGCAACTGATGTTCGTACAAACCTGCACGTTAAACTTGCCCCGCGGCTTCGTTGTCAGCATCGAGTAATAGCTGATCACGTTCCGCACTTCGAGTTCCGTCAAATCCAGCCGCCCAGCCAGTTCCGCGATCACTTCATCAGAAAGAAATCCAACCTCATCCTGCGCATAAAGCAGCGTAGGCACCAGCGCCGATCGCTTCGTCGGGTAATGCGGCACCATCTCCGCAAACCGCGCCTCGAATTCGTCAGAAAATCTCACCGGTCAATTTCTCCTAAGACGATGTCGATGCTCCCAATCGCCGCCACCACATCCGCGATCAGTCCGCCCTCGCACATCTTCGGCAGAGTTTGCAAATTCGCCAGACAAGCCGCACGCATGTGCACACGATACGGTTTCGCCGTGCCGTCGCTCACGATGTAGTAGCCCATCTCGCCTCGCGGCGATTCCACGGCCTGATACACCTCGCCCGCCGGCACCGCAAAGCCTTCCGTAATAATCTTAAAGTGATAGATGAGCGCCTCCATCTGCGTCTTCATCTTCTCGCGGTCGGGCAACACGACTCCCGGAGCATTCGCCTTGATCGGCCCTTCCGGCATCCCCTCCAAAGCCTGTTTCACAATCTCATTCGACTCACGCAACTCGCGCACCCGGCACATGTACCGGGCGAAAACGTCGCCTTCCTGCGCCACTGGAACCTTGAACTTGAAATTCTCATAGCCGGAGTAAGGCATATCGCGGCGCAAATCGATATCCACTCCGCTGCCGCGCAGCGTCGGCCCGCTCGCTCCCAGCGCGATTGCATCTTCCGCCGTCATCCGCGCCACGCCCTTGGTTCGCATTCCCCAGATCGGATTCCCTGTCAGCAGATTTTCGTACTCGTCCACCTTCTCCGGAAAATATCCCGCGAACTTGCGCACCCGATCGAAAAATCCCAGCGGCGGCTCCAGAGCCAGCCCTCCAATACGAAAGTAAGAAGTCATCATGCGTTGTCCGCTGATCGCTTCGAACAGCTTTAAAACTTCTTCCCGTTCGCGGAAGCAATAGAGAAACACCGTCATCGCGCCGATATCGAGCGCATGGGTTCCCAGCCATACCAGATGCGAATTGATGCGAGTCAACTCATTCATCAAAACCCGCATCCACTGCGCCTTTGCAGGGATTTCCAGCCCCAGCAATTTCTCCACGGCCAGCACATAACAAAGATTGTTGGTCAGGGGACACAGATAATCGATGCGATCCGTGAGCGGTACCACCTGCTGGTAAAACTTCGCCTCGCACGTCTTCTCGATTCCCGTGTGCAGAAATCCAATGTCGGGCATGATGCGCACCACGGTCTCGCCATCGATCTCGAGCAGTACCCGCAGCACGCCGTGCGTCGACGGATGCTGCGGCCCCATGTTCAGGATCATCGTTCGATCCTGCCCCGGCTCAAGAACCGGCGTCGCTGTCAGGTGCGCCATCAGCGGTAACCCTCCACCGGATAATCTTTTCGCAGCGGATAACCTTCCCAATCTTCCGGCATCAAAAGCCTTCGCAAATAAGGATGCCCCGTAAATCGAATGCCGAACAAATCAAAAACCTCACGCTCGAAATAATTCGCCCCCGGCCACACCGAACACATCGACTCCACCGCAGGACTCGCGCTATCCAAGCGAACCTTGAGCCGCACACGCTCTTTCTTGGAAATCGACAGCAGGTGGTAAATCACTTCAAACCGGGGCTCTGCCGGATACCAATCCACGCATGTCACATCGGAAAGAAAGTTGAAGGCGCAGTCAGCATCGTCGCGCAACAGCGCGCAAGCTTCGCGAATGTAGGATCGATCAACGGTAATCGTCATCTCGTCGCGGTCGAACTTCGCTCCCGTAACCGCCGCTGGATTCCACGCCAGCAGCCGCGCCACCGCGGGATGACTCTTCAATTGCTCGAGATCGGTGATCGCAGGCGCCAATGTCATTACCGTGTTCCTCGCCGCATGGCCTCTGGACCCCAATCCAGCACGCCTTTTTTCCACACGTAGAAAAATCCCACCAGAACAATGCCGATGTAAACGAACATTTCCCACAGACCAAAATGCTTGAGATCGTGCAGGATCACAGCCCAGGGATAGAGAAACACCGCCTCAACATCGAACAGAATAAACAGCATCGCCACCAGGTAAAACTGCACCGAAAATCGCCCGCGCGAGTCGCCCACCGGATGCATGCCGCATTCGTAGGCTTCCATCTTCGCCCGCGTCGGTTTACGCTGCCCAATGAGCCAGGACAGCGTAATAATGGCAGTCGCAATCCCTCCAGCCAGCAGAATATGGATCAGAAAAGGCAGGTAACTTGCGAAGTAATTGTCTGGCATAGGAGAGGGTATATATAATTCGCGCCAAGCGTTAACTAAACATTCTAGATTAGGTGCTGGTGCGCGCGAGTGTCAAGGGAACCGGGAAGAATTTGGCCAGTGTACGATCGGGCAATTGAAAATCAAATCCTCATATCGCAAACGTTGTAAGCTGAGGAGTTCGCTTTTCACACGCACAATCACTTGATCGCATAACGGCTCAATTAGATTTCTATGATTTTCGGCTTCAATACCGACGTGAAACACGGCGACACCATCTACCACGTGCAAAGCGAAGCGCGCGAGAGCGAGAAATTGCTCCAGACGCAAGTCTTCATGCGCGGAAGGTGTATCGGCAAGAAAGCCATTTCCTATGCGGCTTCCGCCCAGCAACCCGACTTCGGCGACACCCAAAAAGAGCAGCAGTTGCGCGATCAGCATCGCCTCGTTCTTGAAGCCATTCGTGAAGGAAAGTTGGATGACGTCCTCGATCATGCCGAAACCGAAGCTCTGGCCGGCATCAAACAGCTCGACGTGCAATGGGAGAACGCCACCTCGGTCCACGCCGATCGCAAATTGACCATGCAGTTGCACGTCACCGAGGCTGGATCAGCCGTCCCCGCCGCCCGCCTCATTTTTCGTTTCGCCCGTCCCGATGCGGCGCCTTTCTATACCCAGGCCGTCACGGATTCCGCCGGCAACGCCGCAATCTCCATCGAGGTCGATGAATCCTCTTTGCCCGACTCCTCCGTCATGGTGCAGGCGAATCACGAAGGCCGCACCGTAACCCGCAAATTCGCCCTTCGCAAGAGCGAATAGGGAACTCCTCGCCGTTCGTGAGAAAATCAACGCGATGAACTTGCACATCAACGGAGAAGCTCGTACCTTCCCGGACCCCGCACCGCCTGCTCAATTCACTCTTTCGTCCTTGATCGACTTGCTCAACATGAAGTCCGACCGCGTCGCCGTTGAGCTCAACCGCGAAATCGCCTCGCGGGAGCGATGGTCCGAAATCTCACTCAAAGACGGCGACCGCCTCGAAATCGTCCACTTCGTGGGCGGCGGGTGCTGCTGGAAGAGCGGCCCTTCGGCGGCCTGACCTGAGCGCAGCCGAGCGGGCCGCGTAAAAAACTCCGCGTTGAAGTGGGGTTTAGCTCCGATGGTCGAAGTTCTCTCCACGGACCACTGACCCGGATTTTGGGTGGCGCAGCGCTTTCAGCGCTGCGGTTCTCTCCGGCTTTCAATTGCGCCTTTAGCCGCTGAGGACCTCCGTTCTCTCCGGCTTTCAATTGCGCCTTTAGCCGCTGAGGACCTCCGCCGCCACTCGCAAGCATCGTTCTAGTTAACCCCACCCGCCGGATTCTCCATTGACTCCCGCCCATTCCTCTCTAA
>JBAVUV010000759.1:0-1724 GCA_049696955.1 Candidatus Sulfotelmatobacter sp.
ACACTGCTGTCAGAACACAGAGGATGTAGATCGCGGACAGGCAGCTGCGCTTCATCGAAACCTCCAGAATGAACTTCAATTTTGGGAGTACTTGTGTAACGACTCGGCCGGGCTGTTGAACGTAGAAAGCCTGCGGTAGGCGTCTGACTAAGGCTGGACGAGATATAGCACGCGAGCGCGGACTATGCGCAGCGGCGGATCTGCAGCGGACATCGCTGCGGAGGGCCGAAGTGCTTAGACACATCCAACGGCTCGCAAAGCCTCATGTTCGCTTCCAACTTCGCACCTTTTCTCAGGATGGAGAAACTAAATGCAACCGCGTTTGTTTAACCGGGCAACGGAAAAGACGCGGACTTTGGCAGCCACGCGGCGTTGCTCAAGCAACCGGTTTGCGCTCTCGCGCGAAAGCGAAGGCGAAGGCGAAGGCGAATCTGATCGTACTATCAAGAAAATGTCGACTTACTTGACTGTCAGATATATCGCAACTGCGCAAAAAATTCAATGCAAATGCTTTTCTCGGCTACGTTACCCGCAAGAGACTCCTCATAGAAACCATGCACTGCATAGGCCGATTGGCAAGCGATCGGTATAACAAGAGGTGTGACCCCTGTCCATCCGAACACATCCCGGCGGGTGCGCTGGTTCGTAGTGGCCACACTCTTCGGGATCAGCTTCGCCAGCTACATGGAACGGATGAACCTTTCCGTCGCCGCCGAGTTGATGATGCCTGCGCTGTCGTTGACGAAGAGCGACCTCGCCATCGTCTTCAACAGCTTTCTGCTTGGCTACGCGATCTTTCAGGTTCCGGCGGGCTGGCTGGGAGATCGCTTCGGCTCGCGCATGGTGTTGGGACTGTCGGCGCTTGCTTGGGGAGTAGTCACCGTTTTGAGCGGCCTACTGCCCGGGGTCATCTCGCGTACAGTTGCGGCTACCGTCGCCTTGCTGGTGGCGCTGCGCTTTCTGCTGGGTGCTACTGAGGCCTCCACCTATCCCGTGGCTGCGCGCGCCGTGCATCAGTGGATGCCTCCTGAACGGCGCGGCTTTGGTAGTTCGCTCATGCTCATGGGCGCGTCGGTCGCATCCGCGTTCACGGCGCCTTTCGTTTCCTGGAGCATGCTGCGCTTCGGGTGGCGCGCCTCCTTCTATCTCACCTCGGTCGTTGCTTTCGCCGTAGCCCTGATTTGGCTCAGCTTTACGCAAGCGCCTCCGGCTTCCGAGCTGCCGGTGGCTGCGGCGCCTTCGCGACGACAGGCCGTCCGATGGCTGAATACCAACGTGGTGCTGCTCTCACTCAGCTATGTTTCCGAGGGCTATCTATTATTCATGTTTGTGTCATGGCTATATATCTACCTGGTTGAGGTGCGGGGCGTCAGGCTGGCCAAGGGAGGGCTGGTGGCCGCGCTGCCCTGGTTGGCGGCGATTGCGGCCACTCCGCTGGGAGGGTTTATCTCGGACCGCATTGCCGCGCGCTCGGGCAGGATCGCAAGCGCGCGCATTCTCATCATGACTGGATATACATCCTCAGGGTTGTTGCTGCTGGCTGCGGCCCTGGTTCATGCGCGTCCCCTTGCCGTGCTGGCGCTCTCTATCAGCCTCGGCTCTCTTTACCTGGCGGAGTCATCTTTTTGGACTGCAGCGGCCTCGATCTCCGGTAGCAATGCGGGCGTAGTCGCCGGCTTCATGAACACCATCGGCATTCTGGGAGGCATCGCCTCGAATAGCAT
>JBAVUV010000760.1:0-3997 GCA_049696955.1 Candidatus Sulfotelmatobacter sp.
CCCATGGCCGACCCGCCTCCGCCGGAACCCCAATCCGAGCCGTTGCCTCCAGTGAAGATAAGGGGGTAAAGCAGGATGACAGCGGTGACAGCGATGTGAAAACCCGCCGACCAGGCGAGGGCGCGTCCCCAACTGTCGTGCTCGAAAAAGATCTCAGCGTTTTGCGCCATTTTCTTCCAAAGGCTGAGTGACGATGCTCACGTTAGTAATGCCCGATTGTTTGACCGCGTCCATGACGGTGGCGAAGGCGCCAAAAGGAACATTCTCGTCGGCGCGGATAAAAATAAACTGGTTATGGGGATCGCGAATCTTCTGCTTAAGGCGGGCGGCGATCTGATTGATGTTGATGGCGTCGTTGCCGAGGAATACGCGCTGATCTTTGTTGATGGTGATGACCGTTCGTTCTTCCGTAATTTCCTTGACCGTGCGCGTCTTGGGTACACTGACTTCGATGCCGGATTGCAACACAGGAGCAGTCACCATAAAGATGATGAGGAGCACGAGGACGACATCGACCAGCGGAGTGATGTTGATATCGGCAAGTGCGGTTTGGGTGCGGCCATTGGGAGAAGTAAAAGCCATCAGCGCCTCACTTCAGCAGCCTGGGGCTGAATGCTCTCGATGGCATTGAGCACTTCAAGGGAGAAATCGTCGCCCCGCGCGGCGAACACGCGAATCGAATTGCCGATCAGATTATAGGCAATGACGGCGGGAATTGCGGCAGCCAATCCGGCAGCAGTGGTGATGAGAGCTTCGGAAATACCGGGAGCGACGGCGCGAAGAGTTGCGCCTCCGGCGGTGCCGAGTCCGTGGAAAGCGTCGATGATGCCCCAGACCGTGCCGAAGAGTCCGATGAACGGAGTGACGGCGGCGGTGATGGCGAGCCAGGGGACGTTGCGTTCCAGCCGCGTAATTTCTTCGGAGGCCCCGATCTGCATTCCGCGTTGCACGGCGGTCAGACTGCGGAGAGTGGCGGAAGGCGTGGAGAGTTGCCGCTTGTATTCCTGGAAGCCGCCTTCAAAAACTCCCACCAGAGGGCTGGGATGAAACTGATCGGCGACGGCGGCGATATCCTGCAGGCGCTGGGCTTTGCGAAAGGCGCGCAGGAAGCGTCCGCTTTGAACTCGGGCGCGGCGCAGCAGGCTCCATTTGGTCAGGATGATGGCCCAGGAAATAAGGCTGAAGGCCAGCAGGGTAACCAGAACGAACCTGGCGACCGGACCGGTATTGGAAAGCAGATCAAGAGTTTCGCCGCCGACGAAAATAGCAGGGTATGAAAACAGATGCATGTGGTTTTAAGGAAATACCTTGCCGCGATTATAGATGATTCACCGGAATTGTCTTAGAGGGACGTATCTCGAACATAACGTGGTGACTGTTGCACCTCTGTTTCAAATCGCAGGGTGCCGGATTTCACAGATATACGCGGAAGCGACGGATGTCATCAAAGGGTGGTTGGAGTTTACAGAATTTTCCGGGAGGAACTTAATGGCGAATTACGGAATGCTCCGAAACTATCGCTTCACCGACACTACCGAAGACATCCGGGGGGCCAAGTTGTATGGCTCGAATGACGAAAAGCTGGGCAAGATTGACGATGTGATTTTCGACCACTCCGAGGGAACGATTCGCTATGTTGTGGTGGACACGGGCGGATGGCTCTCGACCAAGAAATTTATTGTTCCCGCCGAGCGGCTGCGCGCTTCCACGAAACACGACAATGATTTTGTGGTTAATTTAACCAAAGCGCAGGTGGAAAGCTTCCCACCCTACCAGGAGACGGATCTGGAATCCGATGAACAATGGTCGGATTACGAAGGCAAATACCGCTCGAAGTGGGATGCAGACCCGGTGATGCATCGCGAGGGAACCGACCGGAACATCACTCCCACTACCCAGCAAATGCCGGGTAATTCTCCTTCGGCGAGGGCTGCCGGGGCGCCGGACGCGGCAGGAGCCGCACGAAGCGGCGCCGGCGAAATTGAGGATACCGAGTTTATCGAACCCGGGTATGCGGCCAGCACAGATACGGTTGAAATCGATACCAGCGCGGTCGGTATTGGCCCCCGCTGGGATACGTTTCAAGATCGTCTGCGAGAGCGGCGCAAGGAAGTAGCGAGTATGGAGCAAACGCGTGAAGATGAGTACCCCAAAGCCAGCTAACCGGCTTGATGTTTTACAAAGCCACGGCCTCGGCCGTGGCTTTGCTTTTTTGGTCCATATTGCAACTTTACAGATTCAGAACGGAGCGGCGTCAGTTGTGGGTTGACCCGGAAGGGTCGGACAACGCAATTAATTTACCCACCGGATATTCCTCTTGCGACAGCGGAGTAGAGGGTTCAGGATTGATGATGGTGAGCACTTCCCCGGTTTGAACTCCGCGCACCATCAGGCGGTCACTTTCGACACCAACTACGCGATATTTCTCGTCGAAGATTGACATAGGGGCCTTTGCTGGTTGGATGCCCAAGTGAGGGCTCGCGATGCCGGGGAGTGGGCGATGATTACTAGATGAGTTCCGAAATGGTTCGATAACCAAAAAGACGCGAAGTTGCACGAAGAGAATCGCCTTGGCAGGACCGGCGCCTTTCAGCTCTCACGCATAGTGGTGAAACGCAGGGCTAGGCTGAACCTCCCGCCAATTCTTTTTCGGCCCCGTAGAAGAGCGTGCGCAGGGCGTTCAGGACCAGTCGGCCGAGCAGGATAATGATGATAATCAAGCCTGCGGCAATCGAGGCGGCAGCGTAGGGATGGCGCGTGGCCAGCCAGGTGAGGCCCACAGCGAGAACATCCTCGCTCAGGCTCAACGAAATATTTGAGAAGGGTTCTGGCGAGGGCGTGACCGCAGCACGCAGTGCCGTCTTTCCGCCATGAGCAGCAAGAGCGATGAGCGCTCCCAGAAAAGCTGCAAGCAGTTGTTCCGGGGGCGTGAGTTGTCGGGTGGCGCCATAGGCAATCAACCCGGCAACCGGGACGCGAATGAAAGTGTGCAAAGCGCTCCACAACAGATCGAACGCGGGAATTTTGTCGGCAAAGAACTCGATTACAAAAAGAACTACGCTTGCCGCGATTACTGGCCAGCTTTCGAGAAGCAATAATTCCGGAGGAAGCGGAACATGCCCGAAGCGCGCCAGCAGGCCCAAAGCGGCCACCGTTGCATACACATTCAGCCCGGCCGCGAAAGCGACGGCCGCCAGCACCGCAAAAAGTTCGGGCAACGGGATTTGTAGCCAGTTCAGCATCCCAGTCTCAAATGCGTTATCAGAAGCCTGGCTAAAAGCTTAAAAGAAAAACCAGTGCAAAAGTAAAGGGCCGCCATAAGGCGACCCATGGATTCTAGCTGCAATTCCGCTACAGCGTGGACTCAATCTCAAAGCCCCAGGCTTCCAGAAGAGGCTCAGGGATGTACTTGGAATTCTTGTTGCGCCGGGCCCACTCGCGCAAACGAGTCGACCGCAAATATTGGTCTGGCGTGAGCTTGTATTCGCGCACCACTTGCTCGAACTCCGTAATGGTGGGGACGATCGGGCCAATGGGCTCGGGTTTCCCCCAGTTTGGATTTCCGCGTCGCTTTGCCATGAAACACCTTTCGTACAAATAGGGGATAACTAATTAATAATAATTTCTCTATGTGTATGATTCTCCTGACGCCGAAGGGGATTCACAGAAATAAAGTCATCCACTGAAATGCGCGGATAGTGGGTACCAAAAGCTATTTGGAGAAACAGCATCTTAGGTCAGTGGCGCCGGAAAGTCAATCCTATTGTGCCGCATGATCGCTTGAAATATTGGCCGTAACTGGATGTCTACAAGACGGTTATGAGCTCATCGGAAGTTCCCTCGCAATACAGAGAAAGTCACCGGCTCGACCGGAACCTGGAGAAGTTACGGGCGTAACATTCGGAATAAGAGCCCGGTTGATGTGACCTCAGAGGCGGCCTACACTTGAGAGTGCATTCTTCTGGCAGGACCCGGCATAGTAGCGCTCCACCTGAAT